>NZ_LWFI01001165.1:0-892 GCF_001635735.1 Oleiphilus sp. HI0067 | reverse complement strand
GGCGAGCAAGCTGAAGCACTTGAAGTTGAAGTCTACCCTGGCTTCCCTGCCGCTCAGCTAATCATTGAAGACGATGTTGTAAAAGGCATCATCACTGGCGATATGGGCCTAAACGAAGAAGGCGAGCAAACTGAGAGCTACATGCCTGGCATGGAGCTACGTGCTAAATACACGATCTTTGCAGAAGGCTGTCGTGGCCACTTAGGTAAAGAGTTGATTGCTAAGTTCGAGCTAGATAAAGATAGCGATGCACAACACTACGGCATCGGCATCAAAGAACTATGGGACATCCCTGCTGAGCAACACCAAGAAGGTCTTGTTGTTCACGGCGCAGGCTGGCCACTCAACGAGTCTAATTCGACAGGCGGTTTCTTCCTTTATCATGGCGAAAACAACCAGGTTGTTGTTGGCCTGATCACTGACTTGAGTTACTCAAATCCTCACGTTAGCCCATTTGATGAGTTCCAACGCATGAAGCACCACCCAGTGCTCGCCAAGCACCTTGAAGGTGGTAAGCGTGTTTCTTACGGCGCACGTGCAATTACTAAAGGCGGTTTTAACGCACTTCCTAAAATGACATTCCCTGGTGGTTTGATCGTTGGCTGTGACGCGGGTACTTTGGACTTCTCTAAGATCAAGGGTACGCACACTGCAATGAAGAGCGGCATGATCGCAGCGGAAGAAGTCGTAAAAGCAATTGCGGCAGAGCGCGCAAACGACGAGATCACTGAATTCTCGGCAGCATTCAAAGACTCATGGGTATATGAAGACCTATACAACAGCCGTAATTTCGGTCCAGCTATGCACAAATTTGGCATGATTGGCGGCGGCGCGTTCAACTTCATTCACCACAACATTATGAAGCTTCCATTCACGTTGCGCGACACTACTC
>NZ_LWFI01001164.1:0-1206 GCF_001635735.1 Oleiphilus sp. HI0067 | reverse complement strand
CGTAAGCGTAGAAGCCTTTGTCATTCTTCTGACCAAAACGACCAGCTTCAAACATCACGTCAATCGCTGTTTTGAAGTCTTTACCCATACGATCTGGGTAGCCTTCAGCCATTACTTCACCGCCGTGATTAGCTGTGTCCATACCTACAACGTCAAGCAAGTAAGCAGGACCCATTGGCCAACCGAACTTCTCCATGATCTTGTCTACACGCTGGAAGTCAGCACCGTCACGCATAAGCGCAGCGAAACCACCAAAGTAAGGGAACAAGATACGGTTTACTAGGAAGCCCGGGCAATCGTTAACAACAACAGGTGTTTTACCCATTGCTTGAGCGTATGCAACTGTTGTCGCAATCGTCTCTTCGCTTGTCTTCTCACCGCGAATTACTTCAACCAATGGCATCATGTGTACTGGGTTGAAGAAGTGCATGCCACAGAAGTTCTCTGGACGCTTCAAGTTCTTCGCAAGCAAATCAATAGAAATCGTCGAAGTATTAGATGTAAGGATCGTATCTTCAGATACTTGATCTTCTACTTCACGTAAAACGATATCTTTAACTTTTGGATTCTCAACAACGGCTTCAACAACTAGGTCAACTTCACCGAAGTCACCGTAGCTAAGTGTTGGATCGATTGCGTTAAGAACGTCAGCCATCTTGTCAGCTTTCATGCGACCTTTGTCAACACGCTTAGCAAGAAGCTTCTTCGCTTCATTCAAACCAAGATCGATACCTGCTTGTGCGATATCTTTCATAATGATTGGCGTACCTTTCAGCGCAGATTGGTAAGCGATACCGCCACCCATGATACCTGCACCAAGAACCGCTGCTTTGTTAACCTTTGAAGCTTTAGGAGCAAGCTCTTTCGCTTTAGACTTAAGCGCTTGATCGTTTAGGAAAAGACCAACCAATGATGCCGCAACAGACGTTTTAGCCATCTTAGCGAAGCCTTTTGCTTCCACTTCGATTGCTTTATCACGTGACATACCCGAGTGCTTCTGCATTGCTTTGATCGCTTCAACAGGCGCTGGGTAGTGAGGACCAGCTTGGCCAGCTACGAAACCTTTAGCAGTTTCGAATACCATCATGCTTTCCATTGGGTTCAAGCTCAGCTTGCTAGTTTTCTCTGCACGACGTGCTTCGTAATCTAGTTTGCCAGCGTTAACTTGTTCAAGAAGGTTGATTGCTGCGTCCATCAATTTCTCTG
>NZ_LWFI01001163.1:0-1243 GCF_001635735.1 Oleiphilus sp. HI0067 | reverse complement strand
CCGCCGTACTTTTGAAAAATAGGTTCAATGGCTGCAAATAAGGGGGAGTGGTCTTCTTCAAAATAACGATGTACAGCAATAGATATACTGTCTCGCTTATAAAACGGAGATAGCCAACAATCGTCAGCTTTTACAAAACGGCATTCAAACGGGAAAAAGACCTGCTGAAATTGAGATTCGATGAGGCGCTTTATTTCATCAAGCGCTTTGAGGCCATTCTCGACCGGAAGATGATATTCCATTTCGTTAAAACGCACGTTACGTTCAGTGGCGTAAATTTGATGGCTATGATCAATGTTTGTCTCATCACTTAGAGTTTTCATGTACGTGCCGAGTACGAGCTCTCTGAATTCGTTGCTCCAGCCGAGATAATCACGCGCTAGTTTGAGATCCATCAAGCCATTATTGCCATCAAATTCTTCGCGGGCAGTGACTGCTTCGTCTGTTTCATCCAAGGCATCGCTTAAAATCATTCCCGTAAAAGGAATGACATAAAACTCAAAGTTTCGATGCGCTTTCGAAAATGCTTCGGCTTGCGCCAAACCTTCTTCGTATTTGTGCCAGCGCGCTAATCGACGGAGTTTAAATGGCTCTCGGTTTTGCATTCGAATGCGCGTGATTAATCCAATTGTTCCAAGACCAACCTGAGCTGCTTTAAAGACATCGTGATTAGTGTCGTTATTGCAGGTGAGTAACTCGCCCTTCGCAGTGAGTAATTCAATTTCAGTTGTATAGGCGGATAAACACTGTAGCGCGCGGCCTGTGCCGTGGGTAGCTGTGCTAATCGCGCCGGCAAGTGTTTGTCGATCAACATCTGGCATGTTGATCATGGCTTGTCCCATCTCGTTGAGTGCCGGGCCAACTGAGCTTAATTGTGTGCCTGCTGCGATATCGGCTTGCATGATTTTATCGACGGCTTGAGTCACGCCGCGGATATAGCTCGTACTAATCAAGGTATGATCGGTTGGGACGAGTGCTGTAAAGGAATGTCCTGAGCCTACAGAGCGCATTTTTCCTTGGTTGTTGCGCAGCCATGTTTGCAGATCCGCTAAATTTTGCGGCGCAATACGTGCACTCGGTACGCAGCGTTGATTGCCTGACCAGGTTTTCCACGCCAGTGCAGAAGTCGATAACGCAATATTGGGTACGGCGCTCGATAAACATGCAGCAACCATCGATTTTAGTAAGTCTCTGCGCTGCATAGCTATTTCTCCGCTTCGTGTTTTTGAGTGTTTGGAGATTG
>NZ_LWFI01001162.1:0-895 GCF_001635735.1 Oleiphilus sp. HI0067 | reverse complement strand
TCGCTTTGCTCATCGCTTAGTTCCGATGACAGGAGCTGTGCCGCACCACGAATTCCTCCAAGAGGATTCTTGATTTCATGTGCAAGGCCTCTAATGAGGATTTTCGCTGTTTCTTGATTTTCTTGTAGCTGTTCTTCTCGGCTGATTCTAAGTAATCGATCTTTTGCTTGTATCTCAACAAGTAAACAAGGCGCATTATTAGCGATCAGACTAGAAACAGTGCAGTCAACGAGAATGTGTTCGCCATTTAATAAGGTCATCTTACATTCGCGTTGAGTGTAAGAGTGCCCCGTTTTAAGGATCTCTTTCATCTCGTCGATGAGATTACTTTCAATGTCACTAAATAGTTCAGGAAATTTCGCGGCTTCCAAGCGTTTTTGGCTTACTTGGGTCAACATTTCAGCAGCAGGGTTGTAATCAAGCACCGTCAAGTCTTCCGCTAAAACGAGAACGGATGTCGATAGGTTGTCTAGGATCACTGATTGCTGAATGTTTTGGTTTTTCATTCGTCTTTTCTGGCTTTATATGATGGTTTCGCACCGTTTAAGACAACTAGCAATAATTAAACCATTTGCGGTGCATTCATTTTGATAAGAGCTAAGTTATTGAATTTACCAAGATTGTTATTCTGTTAATCGCTCGATAACAATCCTTCGCACTTGAGGAGAGCACAATGAAGATTTTACATGCACCATGGTGGTGCATCAAGAGTTTAGTTTAGCTTTGAAGGTCGGTGCATTGTGAAAGATATGGAGGAGGATTTGATGATTTTACCGCTAGCATCGCTAATCTGAACGCTAAGTTGGTGCGTTCCGCGAAATACGTTATCAACAATCAACGATGTGGTGCGTTGTTCGCCTACGAGTTGGTTATCGATGAAGATTTTATATATGTG
>NZ_LWFI01001161.1:0-1415 GCF_001635735.1 Oleiphilus sp. HI0067 | reverse complement strand
TAGCGTCTTTTACTGCGTGCGCTAACTGGTGCTCTATCCAATCAATACGATAACCCAAGACTTCATCTAATAAAGTTCGGGCCATTGCTCTAAAGCCATGCGGTGTCATTTGCTCGTTTGTATAACCAAGCGTTCGTAAAGCTGTTCTTACTCCGTTCTCGCTTAGTGGCCTGCTAACGCCTCGCGCATTAGGAAACACATATTGATAGCGGCCTGTATGTGGCACCATGCCTTTGATTAATTCGACTGCTTGCGTTGAAAGTGGCACCAGATGCGGTTCGCGCAGCTTCATCTTCTCAGCAGGAATTGACCATAACTTTTCTTCTAGATCGATTTCTTGCCATTCCATGTGGCGAAGCTCTCCAGGACGAACAAATAAAAGTGGGGATAACTTTAAGGCTGTCTCAACTACCTTCGTTCCCTCAAAGCCATCTATCGCTATCAACAACTTCTTGGCTTCTCCTGGTGTTGTTACTGCGGCAAGATGCTTTTCTTTTGGCTTGGTTAAAGCTCCATCCAAGTCTCTTGATGGATCGCGTTCAGCCCTTCCCGTTGCAACTGCGTAGCGGAATATTTGTCCTGCTGTTTGCTTTACTCTATGAGCAGTATCATGCCTGCCTTCAGATTCTTTCTTTCTGAGAACTGCTAATAATTCTTGAGGGGTAATTTCGGAGATCGGACGTTTACCAAGGTCGGGCTTTAGATACTTATTAACGAAGCGTTCAACACGCACCGTATGACCTTCAGACCAATGTAACTTTTCTTTTTCTAACCACTCACCAGCAATCACTTCAAAGCTACTGGCAGCATTAACATGCGTCTGGAGTTTCTTTTGACGTTTTACATCTGACGGGTCTAAACCTTCTCTTAACTGTTGACGAGCAATCGTTGCTTTTTCTCGCGCTTCTTTGATGCTGACTTCAGGGTAAACCCCAAAGGCAATACGCTTTTGTTTGCCTGCAAATCGGTACTTTAAACGCCAGTATTTTCCGCCATTTGGCATCACTTCAACGTAAAGACTTTGACCATCAGACAAGGTATAAGGCTTGTCCTTCGGCTTAGCGTTCTTGATGGAAATATCGCGTAGTTTGTTTATTTCTTTTGCAGACATAAATGGCACCAGCGTTTTTAGGTGTGGCATCAAATATGGCACTAAGTGGTGCCAGTTGTCTACGGTTCGAGAAGAACTCTTACGGAATGAATAGGCACAAAAAAGCCCGCAGTTGGCGGGCTTAGAAGCAGTTGCGGTATGTCGCGAACCTTTATTTGGTAGCGGGGGCCGGATTTGAACCGACGACCTTCGGGTTATGAGCCCGACGAGCTACCAGGCTGCTCCACCCCGCATCAAAACTTTTTGCTTGTTCCTAGCTGGTTCTAGGCTCAAGGTTTGAGAGATTTTGTCTGGCTGCGTTTGC
>NZ_LWFI01001160.1:0-729 GCF_001635735.1 Oleiphilus sp. HI0067 | reverse complement strand
CTGAATTTGAAGAAGAAAGAACGGATTGTGATTCAGGAATAACGCCAAGAAGTTTGATGGCTAGAATCTCTTTAACGTCATCTACGCTCAGCATTTCACCTTTCTCAACACGGCTAGGGTTGTAGCGGGTTAGAAGAAGGTGCTCTTTTACCGACTCGCCATTTTCAGCGCGGCGAGACTTGCTTTGTAAGATACCTAAAATTCGATCTGAGTCGCGAACCGAAGATACTTCCGGGTTCGTTACGACAATGGCTTCATCTGCGAAATAGAGAGCCATTTGAGCGCCGTGCTCAATGCCTGCAGGCGAATCACAAATGATGAAATCGAAGCGCTCAGAAAGTTCATTAAGAACTTTTTCTACGCCATCTTGAGTGAGTGCATCTTTATCGCGAGTTTGAGAAGCGGGGAGAATGTAAAGATTCTCATTATGCTTATCTTTGATAAGAGCCTGGTTTAGCGTCGCTTCGCCGTTGATTACGTTTACGAAGTCATACACTACACGACGTTCACAGTTCATGATTAGATCTAGGTTACGAAGACCTACATCGAAATCGATAACGACGGTTTTGTGTCCCTTCAGGGCAAGACCTGTGGAAATGGACGCGCTGCTAGTTGTTTTACCTACGCCGCCTTTACCTGAAGTGATAACAATTATTTTTGCCAATGTTCTATTCCCATGTTGCTATGTTGTTTGAAGTTGGGCTTAAGCCTCTTTACTTCTTGCGCTCT
>NZ_LWFI01001159.1:0-593 GCF_001635735.1 Oleiphilus sp. HI0067 | reverse complement strand
GGAATCGCCACTAACGAGTGGGAAATATAAATCGGAGTTGGCGCTAGTATGGCCAGATCAGCCACAAAACTTCGCTTTATCAAAAGTATCTGGCACTGCTTCTATGACATTTGAAGATGGAGTTATCTCAACTGATAACCAAGCAACCGGTATTTTGCGTTTGTTTGGCGTGTTTAATGTCGATGCTTTAGTTCGCAGATTGAAATTGGATTTTTCCGATTTGTATAAGCAAGGTATCAGTTATGACAACCTCAATGTCAATGTCGTGATGGATCAGGGCGACCTTCGCTTTGTTGATCCATTAAAGATCAATGGTCCCTCAAGTAACTATACGCTCAGTGGTCATGTGGATTTAGCGGAGCAGATGTTAGATCTGAAAATGTTGGTTGAACTACCTTTATCTAGCAATGTTCCTATCGCGGGCCTGATGTTGGGAAACCCCGCTATAGGCGGAGCAGTGTGGCTAGTTGATAAAATCTTAGGGCAACCCTTATCAAGGCTTTCGACTGTGCGCTATGCCGTGAAAGGGAATTGGGACAACCCAGAGATGACGCTCGAGCAGGCCATCAATGCCAAGTAATACGCAGTTGTGT
>NZ_LWFI01001158.1:0-534 GCF_001635735.1 Oleiphilus sp. HI0067 | reverse complement strand
CAAACCTCGAAAGAAAGTTCGCACTCTTTCTCTGGTGGGGTCTCAGGATTGGGGTCATGAGAAAAGTGCCATTCTTTCTTCGCTCCTTTTCGTGCTAGCACGGGTTGCTTACAGCTGGGGCAAACACAATTGCACTTCCTACCGCTAGGTACTTGGCTTACCTCGACGTAGCGATTCTCAGGATTAATGGCGAAGGGAATTAGGGTCATTTAACAAATTAAAATTTAAAACCATACTTCATTTCGCGTTCTTGGAAGGCTATTACTCCACCTTCTAAGATCTCGCAAACGTGCTCTCTAATTCCTTTCTTATAAAGTACTCCGTCTTTTTCTGGTGATATGAACGAGTGTTCAATTGCTCCCGCACAGTATTCGAATTTATGTTTTTTATTTTCTTTGTCAGGAACTTGCCCGCTTTGGTTAGCTACTACCACACATTCTGAATCAGATGCGACAACAAGGTTAGCATTATGAGTGACTATTATGATCTGTCTTTTGTTTTTGCGTTGCCTAATATAGCCTTTTAAGAGGTCAT
>NZ_LWFI01001157.1:0-812 GCF_001635735.1 Oleiphilus sp. HI0067 | reverse complement strand
GGTGCTAACTCTCCGGCTGACTTAGTATTCACTGTTGATATTGGCCGCCTAAATGAAGTTGTTGAAATGGATTTAGTTCAGGCTGTTAACTCAGATACTCTTAACAGCAATATTCCTAGCCAATATCGTGATCCAGAAGGACTGTGGTTTGGTCTTACGACTCGTACTCGCTCTATCTACGCATCAAACGAACGTGTAAAAGATGGCGAAATCACAACATATGAAGAGCTTGCCGATGAAAAATGGAAAGGTCGTATTTGTACTCGTAGCGGCAAACACCCATATAATTTAGCGTTGATCGCTTCAATGATCGCTCATCACGGCGAAGCAGAAACGGAAACATGGTTGAAGGGCGTTAAAGCAAACCTTGCTCGCAAACCACAAGGCAATGATCGCGCACAAGTAAAAGCTATTTATGAAGGAGTATGTGACCTTTCACTAGGCAATAACTACTACCTAGGCAAAATGCTTCAAGATGAAGAGCAAACAAAATGGGCAAATGCCGTTAACATTCTGTTCCCTAACTCTGCAGATCGCGGTACTCACGTAAACATCAGCGGCATGGCATTGACAACGAGCGCACCAAACAAAGCAAACGCCATTAAGCTAATGGAATACTTAACAGGCGAAACAGCTCAAACAATGTATGCTGAGCAAAACTTTGAATACCCAGTTAACCCAGCAGTTCAACCAAGTGAACTCGTTGCATCTTGGGGTGAATTCAAAGCAGATCAACTACCTCTTGCTGACATTGCCGGTTTACGCAAAGCTGCTGCAAAGCTAGTAGATAAAGTAGCATTCGATCAATAATG
>NZ_LWFI01001156.1:0-747 GCF_001635735.1 Oleiphilus sp. HI0067 | reverse complement strand
CATGACACACAACCTTCTCACACTTGTTAAAGCCCTCTCTTACGCATCTGAGACTCTCAACAATGATTCGTAAACAGATAGCAGGCCCTAGCCTTAGACTTGAAAATGTCTTCTTTCAAGCAGGCAATCAAATACTACTCAATAACATCTCTGTCGAATTCAAGAACGGTAACTGGTTTGGCATTGCAGGGCCAAATGGCGGAGGTAAGAGCACGCTGATAAAAACGATTCTTGGGCTGAACAACCACCAAGGCAGCATCATCTTAGATTGGCCATCCAGCCCAGAACTATCAAATGCCGGAAACATAGGATACATACCGCAACTGCTTCCATTTGATGATAGCTTGCCCATCTCCGTTCGCGACTACTTGTTAATGAGCCTGTCTACCAAACCTGTTTGGTTCCGACGAGGTCTTCCTACTGATGTCGAAAACGCACTTGAACATATTCAATTAACAGACAGACTTGATCGTCGAATTGGTGATTTATCGGGCGGCGAAAGACAACGCTTAATGCTGGCAACCGCACTATTACAAAATCCTGGGCTACTCATTCTTGACGAGCCAATGACTGGACTTGATGAGCAAGGAAAAACAGAATCCATAAATATTCTAAAAAAGTTTAGAGCGGCTGGCGGCACGATACTAATGATCGAGCACGACTGGACACTTATTCGTGAGCATTGTGATCATTGCTTCTGGGTTGATAAAACAATTCGAGAAATCGATCCTAGAACCATTCAAGTTC
>NZ_LWFI01001155.1:0-38895 GCF_001635735.1 Oleiphilus sp. HI0067 | reverse complement strand
CTTATTCTTATAAAGCTCTGATTTTAAAGGGGTAATGAATTAGCAAATGCGTATTCAATACGCATTTGCTAAAGAGTGTGCGCAATTTGAAAAAACGGAAGTCTCATAAGTCTATGATTATTAATGAATTGATCGTTCCGAAGGTGTTAACCTAATTGAAAAGTGATACCCGTATCGGGTACGTAGAATTAACTGTTATGAGTAAGTAATGGGAAAGAAGCTACCACCAGATCAGCTAGAACTTTATAAAAGAATCGATGAGATCCTCTTTTATAAATGGGACCCAATTGGCGTTTCCGATAGCGACTGGGCAAGAGATGAATATCAATCTTACTTGCCAAGAGTTTTTGCTTACGCAATGGAGAGCGATTCTCCAGAGCCAATAGCAAAGTACCTTGGAGTGACTTCAACTGAAAATATGGGGTTATCTGCAGCGCCTGAGCATGATATGAATATCGCCAAAATAATCTTTGAAGTAAAAGAGGGGTTGGGGTTGTAGTATGTGCCACATAAAACTCATAACAAGCCGCTCAAACACGTTCCGGCCGCAAAAAGCGCGACCTCCACTGGACTCACTACACTGCGTTTCGTTCGCCGTTTAGCGGGGCGTTAGAATTTTAGGAAAATCACAATCAAACTAAAGGAGTATTTGTGAATATGAAAAAAGTAACTTTATCGTTAGTTGTAGTGGGTTTTATCTCTGGTTGTGGGAGCTCAGGGTCATCTGATTCTTCAGATCCCTTAACTTCTTCAGGTACACCAGATGAAAACATAGTTGCTGTTTCTGGGGTCTATGATACCTCTCGAACAGGCGATGAAGCTTACTTGTATATTGCTGAATCAGGCGCTGTAACTGCTTATGACTATCAAGGTGAAGCAAGTGGCACAGGCGAAAATTGCTATTCTTTATCTACGGCATCCGGCCAAATAAACTCTAGTCTTCACGAGGGCACTGTAACGTATTCTTCCACTAGTGGTAAATACACCTTAACCAGCGACTCCAATACTCTAGAGTTTACTTACGATACTACAGACGGCATGGAAAACTTCCTTCTTGATTCTGTCATTAGTTCTACGACAGGGTTAAATATTTCAGCTGCAAATATGAATATTAAAGTGGGTGGTGATGGTAATCTTCAATCTAGCTTGCTAATCAGTGATATAGAGTCATTACTCTGCAATTAATATTCTAACAAGGCCATCATAGGGGCATTGTTTACTCCGCTGCGCTTTGGGGTGGCTGCGCCACTTTACCCCAAAGCTCCACTCCATAAGCAATGCCCCATATGGCGGCGTTAGTACGTACTAAGAATGAAAAGCGGACATTTGTTTTTCATTCGCAAGTAGACATTAGGAGTCGTTAATGGAGCAATAACTAAAACGTTACCTTCTTGCGGATAGCTGACCTGTCCTGAACGTCAAAAAAATCAGTGCGTCGCAAGACAGACTTTCAAAACGAGGTCGTTTCATCTTAGGATAGAAAACTTAAGGATGGCCTTGCCTACCAAGCAAGGCGCGATGATTTGAGGTTGCATACTTTGCAAACCAACAGGCCTCGAAACTAAGATTCCACGGCTATGTTCACTAAGGTGCTGATATGAAAGCGAAGCTTATCGCATTGTCTTTATTAAGTTTTGGGCTGCTAATGTACTTCGCAGTTGAGGAAATTTACTTCCCATTTATTTTGATCCCCTTCATCGGTTTTTCTATAACGGTATTTATGTGGCCTTTACCAAATGATGAAAGCAGGAAACGAAAAAGTCAGGGGTATAAAGGTAGTGACCCAAACGGATTCGATGTTTTAGGTGAGACAGCCAGAGCACTAAAAAACAAAAGAGATAATGAAAGCAATGGCATCGATATCGATTTATAGGCTTAACCATTTTTACAGTTCGCTCAATACAAAAAGGGTTTCAGTATCTCAGCTCCAGGGCATATTCTGATTTTGTAATGTACGGCTTGGTTCCCCTATTAATCCCATTAATTACGTTAGCATGGTTGGCGTTTTATGATTAACAGCAACATCACACATAACCAGGCTATCAAAGATCGCCCAACAAGTTGGGCTGGACAGTCAATGCTGCGCATTGCCTGCCCTTTATAGCGGCGTTAAATGCTCAAAGGAGTTTAGATGTCTCTCATTGCCAATACACCGGCACCACCTTACTACGCAGTAATTTTCACTTCTCACCGTACAGAAGGTGATAACGGTTATGGCCAAATGGCAGATCGAATGGTTGAGCTTGCGTCAAAGCAACCAGGCTTTTTAGGTGTAGAGTCAGCGCGAGAGGATGTTGGAATTACCGTATCTTATTGGTCTGATCTTGAATCCATTAAGCGGTGGAAGAAAAATGCAGGGCACCAAGAAGCCCAACGGCTTGGTCATGAGAAATGGTATGCATCGTTCAAAACTCGTATATCGAAGGTGGAACGTGACTACGGCATTTAACAATACAATCGACGCCCGCCAGCAAGCTAGCTCGGACCTACGTTTCGGTGCTTCGCGCCTACACTGCGGCCCGTTATTGTAGGCGTTCATGTCTGCTTACTATATAAACTCGAAATAAATCCCAGTTAAAAACTTGCCTGTCTGACGTCCGCTTCTGTATATAAATCGAAAAGTTTTCGCGCCGCGAAATGTCCGCTTCTTTGTAGAAGTACGCATCAAGGATCGACCGGACATCAGCAGTTCAACATCCGCTAATGTCTATTTCTGTGCATTCACAAACCAGATTCCGGATACCCCAGGGCACCCTCTCTTGCGCGTTGCGCAATTCACCTTGTCACGCTTCGCTGTCCGGAATGACGAACGGGAGGATGATCGCTTCTGTCTATTCCTAAACATAGAATGCTAAACAATAACTTTTTATGCGTAGGGTTAAACAAACAATTCGATAGACAACAAAAAAGGGCGCTCAATGAGCGCCCTTCTTCTTAGATCTTACTAAGGACTAGTTGATTAGTCTTTAGTGAACTCTGGGTATGCTTCCATACCACATTCTGAAAGATCCACACCTTCGTACTCTTCTTCTTCAGAAACTCGTAGACCGATAACCGCTTTGATTACGCCCCAAGCGATCAAGCTTGTTACGAATACCCATGCAAAGATTGTTACCGCACCTACTAGCTGACCCATGAACGTAGCGTCTGCGTCTGAAAGTAGAACCGCGAAGATACCCCAAAGACCAACAACACCGTGTACAGAGATCGCGCCGACTGGATCGTCAAGCTTAAGCTTATCAAGAGTAACGATTGAGAATACGACGATCACACCACCGATTGCACCGATTACAGTAGCAAGTAGTGGAGATGGATCTGCAGGCTCAGCAGTGATAGCAACAAGACCAGCTAGTGCGCCGTTCAATGCCATTGTAAGGTCTGCCTTACCGAACAAGATGCGTGCAACGATAAGAGCAGCAATCAAACCACCCGCTGCAGCAGCGTTTGTGTTCAAGAATACGCTAGCAACTTCGTTTGCTACAGCGATACCGCCAAGCTTCAAAGTAGAACCACCGTTGAAACCGAACCAGCCCATCCAAAGGATGAAAGTACCAAGAGTCGCTAGTGGAAGGTTAGCGCCTGGGATAGCGTTAACTTCACCGTTAGGACCGTACTTACCTTTACGAGCACCAAGAAGGATAACACCAGCAAGTGCAGCTGCTGCACCAGCCATGTGAACGATACCAGAACCTGCGTAGTCGCTGTAGCTAAGCTCATACAAGCCGAATACTGCGTCGCCGTTCCAAGTCCAAGAACCTTCCATTGGATAGATGAAACCAGTCATGATTACCGCAAAAACTAGGAAAGCCCAAAGCTTCATACGCTCTGCAACCGCACCAGATACGATAGACATTGCAGTTGCAACGAATACTACCTGGAAGAAGAAGTCAGACGCGCCTGAGTACTCACCCATGTCGCCGAAACCAGCTTCAGTTGCAGAAGCAAGTACGCCAGCGATTGCAGCTTCGTCCATAGAAGCAACGCTGTCAGTAGCACTTAAGAAGTAGCCGCCGCCGTACATGATTTCGTAACCGCATACTAAGTACATAGTACAAGCGATCGCGAACAACGCGACGTTTTTAGTCAAAATTTCAGTCGTGTTCTTAGCGCGAACAAGACCTGCTTCAAGCATGGCGAAACCTGCCGCCATCCACATTACTAATGCGCCGCACACCAAGAAATAAAAGGTGTCCATCGCATATTGAAGTTCAAATATGTTATTGGATAACTGTTCCATGATAGCCCTCCGTACCTAGGCTCTTATGATTTATAAAATGGTTATACAGCGTCAGTGCCGGTTTCGCCGGTACGGATACGAATCGCTTGCTCAAGAGCAGAAACGAAGATCTTACCGTCACCGATTTTTCCTGTGTTTGCAGCTTTAGAGATTGCTTCGATTACTTGATCAAGTAAATCAGAGCCAATAGCTACTTCGATTTTTACTTTTGGAAGGAAGTCCACAACGTATTCCGCACCGCGGTATAGTTCTGTGTGACCTTTCTGACGACCGAAGCCTTTTACTTCAGTTACCGTAATACCTTGCACGCCAATTTCAGATAATGCTTCTCGCACATCGTCCAGCTTGAAAGGCTTGATAATGGCAGTTACGAGTTTCATATATGTCTCCTTATTATGCCGCCTATTTCATTATTATTTCTGTCTCGACTGGGCAGCGAGTCTTCTGCTGCATCGTAGTGAACTGATAAAGCAGTCTGTGTGCCAATGATTAAAAGTTCATAATAATCAGTCGCTTATGAATATTTTTTGATGTTTTGTTTTTGAAAAGTGCGCTTAAGAAGGGCGAGTATGTGTGCTACGCACTGTTTTGGTGCTTTATTTTGGTGCGTATTCTTCAACTGTGATTCGATGGAGGGCAATGGTAGACTTGGCGCCAGTTTTAGACAGTTGGTAAGAGACTATGTTGAACCCTCAGCAATTATTCGGAGTGATTCAAGATCAGGTTAATCAAGTTTTTCCTGAATTTGGTAAAGCTGCACAGGACGAGATTTCAAACAATCTGAAGATTGTTATTTCTAGTGTTATCAATAAGTTGGATCTAGTATCTCGTGAAGAGTTCGATGCACAACAAGCAGTGCTAGAGCGCACGAGAGAAATGCTTGAACAGTTAGAAAAGTCTGTACAGGACTTACAAAGTAAAATCGACGAGTAACACTCGTTTGGTCAAAAAGCTTTGCTAAGGATGGCAAAGTGAAACTTGCACCATGGTTGTGCAATATTTGAGCAAGGATGCGTAATGAGTTTGTCTATTGTGAAAACGCGGGCATTGTTCGGCGTTGAATCCCCTTCCGTGCGTGTTGAAACGCATCTATCCAATGGTCTGCCTTCATTTACCGTTGTTGGTTTACCCGAGGCGGCCGTAAAAGAAAGCCGTGAACGTGTGCGCTGCGCACTTATAAATAGTGGTTTTGAGTTCCCGATGCGCCGCGTGACCGTTAATTTAGCGCCTGCAGACATACCGAAAGAGGGCGGCCGTTTCGATTTAGCTATTGCTGTTGGGATCTTGGCGGCAAGTGGGCAATTGAATGGAGTTGATATTAGCGCTTGCGAGTTTATTGCCGAGTTAGCATTAACTGGAGAGTGCAGTCCCGTCACGGGTGTCTTACCTTCTTTGATTGAAAGCCTCGAGTCTAGCCACCGTGTGTTTGTTGCGAAGGATGATCTCCGTTATGCTCACTTATTAGGTGCAAAATCGATCTATGGCATAGAAGACCTTCGGCAGTTGGTGGAATATCTTCGCGATCCTGAGCGTGCAACGACATGCCGATATACTGCAGAAACTTCTGATCAAGACCTAGATGCTCAAATAGATGATCTGTCGGATGTTCTTGGTCAGTATTCTGCGCGTAAAGCGCTAGAGATAGCTGCAGCGGGAGGGCATAACTTATTGTTATTTGGTCCGCCAGGAACAGGCAAAAGTATGCTTGCTTCGCGTATCAGCGGCATATTGCCTCAACTTAATATCAAACAAGCACGCGACGTAGCCGCTTTATATAGCTTAACCAATACTCCGAGAGATGAGGGGGATTGGTTTACACCACCATTTCGTTCACCTCATCATTCGTGTTCGGCAGTTTCTCTTGTAGGAGGTGGCGCTAAACCTAAACCCGGTGAAGTGTCTTTAGCGCATCAGGGTGTTTTATTTTTGGATGAGCTGCCAGAGTTCTCGAGGCATAGTCTTGAGATGCTACGAGAGCCTTTAGAGTCGAATGCGATTTCGATCGCGCGCGCACAGCATCAAATTACCTTACCTGCGAATTTTCAATTTATTGCTGCCATGAATCCATGCCCGTGTGGCTATTTAGGGCATCCAACGATTGCTTGTACTGATACGCCGCAACAAATCGAACAGTATCGCCGAAAATTATCGGGCCCTTTATTAGATCGAATTGATATGTATGTTGAGGTGCCTTTTCAGTCGGCACGGGTTTCTCTTGGCGCTAAGGAAAAAGCTGAATCGAGTGCACAGGTGCGAGCACGTGTTGAGCAGGCACGTGAGATACAAATGCGCCGCCAAGGATGTTTGAATAGCGAGTTACATGGTGAAGACTTATCGCGAATATGTGCCTTAAGTGAAGTCCAACAAGATTGGTTAATCGTAACAATTGATAAATTGGCTTTGTCGAACAGAGCCGCGCATAGAATGATGCGTCTCGCGAGAACCTTGGCGGATTGTTCTGGGCAGGCGGTGATTAGTCAGGGGCATTTGTCTCAAGCCTTGCGGTTCAGATCTGTGCTATCCAAGGTTTGATACTTTTTAAAAGGCAAAAAAAGAGGAGTCACATTGTGACTCCTTAATAGGGGTTTCTTCAAGGAAGACAGAACCACGATCGCTTCTTCGTGAATCTGTGCTGCTAAGTATACGATCAATTTTTAACCTATCCGTGCAAAACATCACCAAATATGTAACAGATCGTTAAATCGTTATGGCCTTGTGTTCTCGATCACGCTTTAAATGTGCACGAAGTGGGTCTTTTATAAGAATCCGTGACTAACTTGCTAAGAAATCACGCTAAATCTAAAATCCTCCCCCGTGTAATAGATTCAAAATTAAGGACTTTCAGTGACAGATCAAGACAACCCAATGCAGCGAGTTATACGCAGTTTCGTAGTGCGAAGCGGGAGAATGACCGCTGGGCAGACCCGAGGGTGGGATTCATATTGGGAAGCCTTTGGCCTAGATCCTGAACAAGAACTAAATTTCGAAGAGATATTTGGCAATACAAACCCGGTTGTGTTCGAGATTGGTTTCGGTATGGGCAGTTCATTATTTGAAATGGCGAAAGCTGACCCAAATACGAATTTCGTCGGCGTTGAAGTCCATCGACCCGGAGTTGGTGCCTTACTCGCTCAGGCGGGAGACGAAGGGCTCACAAACTTACGTCTGTTGTGTTGCGATGCGGTTGAGTTGCTTAAGAACAAAGTGCCTAACAACAGCTTGGTGCGTTTACAGTTATATTTCCCAGACCCTTGGCATAAAAAACGTCACCACAAACGTCGTATTGTTCAGCCAGAATTTGCTGCTTTGGTTGCCACTAAGCTTTCCGAGGGTGGAGTGTTTCATATGGCAACAGACTGGGAGCCTTATGCAGAACATATGGCTGAGGTTATGGATGCAGCACCTGATTACAGTAATTGTGCAGAGACCGGCTCGTATTCTCCCAAGCCTGACTACCGACCTACTACTAAGTTTGAAAAACGTGGAGAGCGTTTAGGGCACGGTGTGTGGGATTTGCTTTACCGTAAATCTGTTTAGAGATTTGTTTGATGCTGAAACTGCCATTCATTGCGCGGCAAGCAGGAAGTCGTGAAATAGTCCCGCCGCAAACGTCTGCGGGTTCATTTCATACCTCGGTTTCCGAGCTCGTGAAGCAAGCGGGAGTCGGTCTTGAATATGATCAGGCAAGCCTTGATCGTATCCCACAACTTGGTCGTTTAATCATCCTAGCAAATGATCCTTTACCGGGCGTTTCGAGCTTAGCGTTATTGCACCTAGTCTCGCAGGTAAGATCAGATGTTGCCTGTATTGCAGAGACAGGCAATCGATGGCTGACGGACTTGCCTGATGGCACACAATTAAATGCAGCCCAACAGTCGTCAGAACAAACAAAGCACAAGGCATTAGAGCATCTTGCGAATGAGGGTGTGCTCATTATTCAGCCTGTTCATTTGGGACGTTCCGAAGGTGTTCCTAAAATCACGCAGGAGCGCTGGCCGACAGACTTTCTTGCCATTGCAGAGCATTCACAAAGCCCCTTATTGCATATTCATGTCTCGAGTTCCGAGCAGCCTTATTTACAACAAGCACGTCTTTTTTATCGTGGGCATGGCCTTGTTCAAGATTTCGCTCAAACACTCGCGAAGAAGTTTCTACCGAACGTTTACGACCAACGTTTGCTTGTTGGCGAGATAATCGATTCCACGGATTACAAAGATCTACCCCTGCAAGATAAGTACAAAGCGAAGCTATTAAGAAAACAGTTATATCGTGCGGTAAAAGGGAAGAGTTCTTATTTCAAGACCTTGCCAGCGATTGCAACGGCCGAGCCAAGGTCCTCATTATTGGACGAGCTTCAGCACGCTAGTTTGCTTGGTAAAACAAAAGACGGAAAGTTGATTTACTTGTGTTCAGTAGATGAGGGCTCTTCTTTATTGAAAGAGATCGGTCGGCTACGAGAACAGGCCTTTCGTTTAGTCGGAGAGGGCAGTGGCAAAGCCTGCGATGTTGATGCCTTTGATCTTTACTATCAGCATATTGTTCTATGGGACGAGTCGGACCAAGAAGTCGTTGGTGCATATCGTTTACGGTCAACGCATGATATTGCGATTGATCAGTTATATACATCGACACTAATGCATTATTTGCCTAATGCTGAGCCAACCTTGGCACGCGGTGTCGAACTGGGCAGAAGCTTTGTTCAACCAAAGTATTGGGGCTCTCGCAGTCTTGATTACTTGTGGACGGGGATCGCCGCGTATATTCGACAAAACTCTCAAGTTCGCTACTTGCTCGGTGCAGTGAGTATTTCAAATGCCTTTAGCCAAAAAGGTAAGGACCTCTTGCTTGGTTATTACGGTAAGTACTATTTTTCACATACACCGATTATCGAATGTAAACGACCTTACATGATGGGCTATCAAGCCAAGGTCCACAATCAGCACCTGTTCGATGGTTTAGATTCAAGAGATGCCTTTGTTGTGTTGCGTGAGCAGCTGGGTTTGATTGGTCACTCTGTTCCTACGCTCTACAAGCAATACTCAGAGTTATGTGATGACGGTGGAACCCGATTCCACGGCTTTAATATTGACCCTGATTTTCAAGACTGTATTGACGGTTTGGTGGTAGTGGATTTGAGTAAATTGAAACCGCTTAAGCGCAAGCGTTATGAGTTAGTTGATCACGACTTTTTAGCGTTTGAATTAGAGGGTGCAGTCGATGTCTGATCAAGAGTCTGTGAACCTAAAGTCAATTACAGAAGACTACGCCTTTCGTTTTGGAGGGATTGCCCGACTCTATGGCATGAACGCCTTGCAGGTGTTTTTAAATAGCCATATAGCTGTAGTGGGTATTGGTGGTGTTGGGTCATGGGTAGCTGAAGCGTTAGCGCGTTCAGGTATTGGTGAAATCACCTTGATTGATTTGGATGATGTGTGTGTTTCGAATATCAATCGACAAGTCCATGCCTTGCAGAATACGGTTGGCCATATGAAGACTGAGGTAATGGCTGAGCGTCTTAAAGAGATCAACCCTGATATTCAAGTCCATGTGAAGCACACATTTCTAACGCCTAAAAATGTCGGTGACTTACTCACTACAGAATTTAGTTATGTGTTTGACGCCACGGACAGCGTGAAGGCAAAAACTTCTATTGTTGTGCATTGCCGTCGAAACAAAATTCCATTGATGGTTTGCGGCGGCGCTGGCGGACAATTAGACCCGACACAAATCCAGATTGAAGATTTGGCGCGCACCACGCAAGACCCATTGTTGGCGAAGATTCGAAACAACTTGCGTCGCTTACATAACTATTCCCGCAATCCAAAACGTAAGTTTGGCGTTGAGTGTGTCTACTCAACCGAACAATTAAAGTATGCCCAACTCGATGGCAGTGTGTGCGCTTCGAAACCTGATGGAGCCGGACCTGTTAAGTTGGATTGCGCTTCAGGCTTTGGTGCAGTCACATCCGTCACATCTGTGTTCGCAATGGTGGGCGTATCGAGAATCCTTGCTAAACTGGCTAGATAAGTTTTATTTTAGCCAGTTTGCCTGCGTTGAGCGGGCCATGGAGATGTGTTGATCCCCAAGGAAAGCCTCGATGCTTGAACACAGCGTTATTACTCTCGCTTCAATCGGCGTCGTCTCATTAATTTGTCAGTGGGTCGCATGGCGTTTACGCCAACCGGCTATTTTGTTCTTGCTTGTTGCGGGAATCATCCTTGGCCCGTGGCTGGGATGGTTGAACCCAGACGGCCTTCTCGGAGACATGCTTTTTCCGATTATCTCTCTAGCCGTAGCGGTTATCTTATTTGAGGGAAGTTTAACCCTTAAGTTTTCTGAGCTCGGTGGTCACGGCAAAATGGTGCGTAACCTACTAGCCTCGGGCACCGTTGTTACTTGTTTTATCGCAACTTTTGCCGCGTATCTAGCGCTCGATATCCCTTTATCTCTCGCGATGTTGTTTGGTTCGATTGTCGTGGTCAGCGGACCCACGGTGATCATGCCCTTACTTCGCTCTGTCAGACCCTCCGGACGAATTACTAATATCTTAAAATGGGAAGGTATAGTCATTGACCCAATTGGTGCCTTACTCGCCGTATTGGTATTTGAATTCATTATCGCAAGTGGTGATGGCGGCAGTGCGTTTTTACAAACACTCGGCACATTCGGAGCCACATTAGTTTTAGGTTTAACCTTAGGCGGCGCCTCTGGGTATATATTGGGCGAAGCCTTGCGCAGTCACTGGCTGCCGCAGTTTTTATTAAATACGGGCACGCTGACTTTTATGCTCGGCGTATACGCGCTCTCTAATTTTTTGGTACATGAGTCGGGTTTGCTTACGGTGACCGTCATGGGAATTTGGTTAGCCAACATGAGAGGCGTGCCGATCGATGAGATTTTAGAATTTAAAGAATCTCTTTCTGTATTGCTGATCTCTGCACTGTTCATTTTACTTGCCGCCAGAATGGAATTGGTCGCTCTGTATGACTTAGGCATTGCGGCAGTATGGATTATGCTCGCGCTCATATTTTTAGCTCGCCCGATCTCAGTGTTTGTCGCAGCGATTGGCACTGACTTAAGTTGGCAAGAAAAATCTTTCTTATCTTGGATTGCGCCAAGGGGTATCGTCGCGGCTGCGGTATCTTCGTTATTTGCGTTTAAGTTAGAAGAGCAGGGAATGGTCGAGGCTGGAGTGCTGGTGCCTTTAGTATTTCTTGTGATTGTCGTGACTGTGGCTTTGCAGAGTGTGACCGCACGACCATTAGCGAAAGCCTTAGGCGTGCAAGAAGCCGATGATCATGGCTTTTTGTTCTTGGGGGCAAATCCACTCGCTCGTGATATTGCCAAAGCATTCTCAGAGCGTGGTGTGAAAGTTATTTTATCTGATACCAGCTGGGAAAATGTTCGTGCCGCTAGAATGGCAAGTTTACCGGTGTACTACGGGAATGCCGCGTCAGAACATGCTGAGAATAATCTTGATTTGACCGGAATAGGGCAATTCTTAGCGATTTCACCTTACAAACAACTGAACGCTCACGTGGTGTATCATTACCTTGATCACTTTGGTGCAAAGCATGTGTTTGCTTTTAACGAGGCGGAGCAAGAGCAACGAGCCAGCCATCAAGTATCAGAGACGTTCATGCAAACCAATAGTTTGTTTCAAGATGGCTTGAGTTACGCCAAGTTGGCAAGTTTGTATGCGAAAGGTGCGACAGTGAAACTCACACAACTGAGTGATGAGTTTTCTTTTGAGGATTACAAACGCGAGAATGATTCGAGAGCGACATTGTTATTTGGCATTTCGAGCGATGGCTGCGTTTATCCTATCGGCGGTAAAGAAAGTGTTGAGCCGCAGAGCGGTTGGGCGGTAGTAAGTTTGGTGCAAAAGAAAGAGGACGTGGCGTAAGTTTTTAGGAATCCTAAGCTAAAGGATTAGGATTCCCATTGTTTAGCCTGTTCTAAATCACTGTCTTTTGCTTCAACCCAGACTGTTTTTTCGCCGACTTCTTTTTTCCAGATTGTCGCATCTCGTTTTAAATAATCCATGATAAAACTGCAGGCAGCGAAGGATGCATCGCGATGAGAAGAGCTGACGGCCACAACAACGATTTGATCATCTAGTTCAAGTTCTCCGACACGATGAATAATGCATGTCCCTAGGATAGGCCAACGTCGTTTCGCCTGATCAACGATTTTCGCTAATTGCTTTTCAGTCATGCCTGGATAGTGTTCAAGCACGATGCTTTCTACGCCAGATTGATCTCCAAACTCTCGCACTAAACCTGTAAAAGTACAGATTGCACCAGTTTTTCCTGGATGTTGTTGGCGTAATTGCTGATGAATCTCTGCAATATCAAAATCATTTTCTTGGACTTGGATCATCGAGCTAGCCGCCTGTTACTGGAGGGAAGAAAGCAATGTCATCGTCGTTGCTAATGGGCGCTGAGAAATCGGTGACTTCTTGGTTTACTGCAACGAGTAGCTTTGTAGAGTTTAAGGCAGAAGCCCAAGGTTCACCTCGGTTTGCTAGCTGTTCTTTGAGTTCTTGTACCGTTGATATAGTCGGCTCATTGACTTCAAGTTCGCCACAATTTAACTGTTCTTTTAAGCTCGCGAAAAATAGTACTTTCATTACTGATCCAAGGTAGTTTCAGGAAGTTGAAGAAGATGAGAGAAAGGAATAAACGTCACTAAGTCTCCAGCTTGTGGGCAGGTATTTTCGGGAATAACTGCGAAGCCTTCAGCCCAACATGATGAGCTCATCATGCCAGAACTTTGATTCGGATGCGCGATGATTTGATTGTCCTCGTTCAGGCGCACACGGATAAATTCGCGTCGAATGCCAGCTTTCTTCCAGTTAAAGCCCAGAGGGAACTGGTGAGTGCGTATCTGCGTTACTCTGCAGCCCTGGCGTTTCAATAAAACAGAGCGTGCCAGCATTAAAAATGTCACGAGTACTGCACTCGGGTTTCCCGGTAATCCAAGAATAGGTGTATCGCCAACTTTGCCAAGCATGAATGGTTTGCCCGGTTTAATTGCAATGCGCCAGAAATCTATTTCGCCAAGTTCTTCGATCGCGGCTTTTATATAATCTTCTTCGCCAACAGACGCGCCGCCCGAGCTAATGATAATGTCTGATTCCGCAGCCTTGTTGAGGGCTTCGATCGTCGCGTCTAGCTTGTCGGCAACACATCCGATATTGCGGACTTCAAAGCCAAAGCTACGGATTAATCCTTCCAAAAGGTATTGGTTCGAATTATAGATTTGTCCGGGTTTTAACTCGCTTCCTGGTTGCGCTAGTTCGTCGCCGGTCGATACTACTGCAACGGTTAGAGGGCGATATGTTTTTATCTCCGCGATACCAGAAGAGGCAAGCAAAGAAATATTCTGTGGGCGCAGAACATCGCCTTTGCGGAGCAATGTATCGCCTACTTGAAAGTCTTGCCCCGCTGGACGAATGTTCTGATTCAAAGATAAATTTGAGCTGGTGCTTAACAGAGTTGTACCGTTAAGTTCGCTTAGTTCGGCACTCTCTTGCATCAGTACGCAATCAGCACCTTCTGGTACAGGAGCTCCAGTAAAAATGCGAGCAGCTTCGCCTTCTTTAAGCTGCCCTGGTGCACTGCCTGCAGGAACACGCATCGTGACAGGAAGGGCAGACTTTTGAATATCGCTAATACGAAACGCATATCCATCAACTGCACTGTTGTGAAACGGTGGTTGGGAAATGCGCGCATTTACATCGCTTGCGGATACTCTATTTAGCGCTTGCTCAATGGGCGTCGTTTCTTCTAATGAGCAGGTTTGAACACGAGAGGATAATTGTTCGATAGCGTCTTCAAGAGGGAGCAGTTTACTGGCACTCATACCGATTTTTTTGGCCTTATAAGTTGGTTTGCTTGCATCAAGTGTATTTTGATCAAAAACTTTAGCTTGTGAAGCATATTTTTGCGCAATAAAACTAGCTATTGTAAAAGAATTGATCTATCTTAAGTTTGCAGCCGTAACTAGCAAGGCTCAATGACTAATTGCGCTCGCAGCGCGTTTCCCTGAAATTTCCTAAATCCTTCGAAAAACACAACTCTGTGTTCCCATGACAATTGCTATGAATCTTACCGAACTTAAGAAAAAATCTGTTCCTGAATTATTAGAAATCGCTTCAGAGATGGGGCTAGACAACCTAGCACGCTCTCGTAAGCAAGATGTAATCTTCACAATCCTAAAACGTCACGCGAAAAGCGGTGAAGACATTTTTGGAGATGGTGTACTTGAAATTCTTCAAGATGGCTTCGGCTTCTTGCGTTCTGCTGAGGGTTCATACCTAGCAGGCCCAGACGATATTTATGTTTCGCCGAGTCAAATTCGTCGTTTCAATCTTCGAACGGGTGATACGATTTCTGGAAAGATTCGACCACCAAAGGATGGCGAACGTTATTTTGCTTTATTGAAAGTTAGCCAAATTAACTTCGATAAGCCGGAATCGTCTAAGAACAAAATTTTGTTCGAAAACCTTACACCTTTGTTCCCTAATGATCGTTTGGTGCTAGAAGTTGGTAATGGTTCAACAGAAGACTTATCTGGTCGTATCCTCGATTTAGTAGCACCAGTAGGTAAAGGCCAACGTGGCTTGGTGGTATCACCACCGAAAGCTGGTAAAACCTTGATGATGCAGCAGATTGCCCAATCGGTTACAAAGAACAATCCTGAGTGCCACTTGATGGTTCTTCTGATTGACGAGCGTCCTGAAGAAGTAACAGAAATGCAGCGCTCAGTGCGTGGCGAAGTGGTCGCGAGTACCTTTGATGAGCCGCCAGCACGTCACGTTCAAGTAGCTGAAATGGTAATTGAAAAGGCTAAGCGTCTTGTTGAACACAAGCAAGATGTGGTCATTATTCTCGACTCGATTACACGTCTTGCACGCGCTTACAACACGATTATTCCAAGCTCTGGTAAGGTTCTTACCGGTGGTGTTGATGCGCACGCACTAGAGCGTCCAAAGCGTTTCTTTGGTGCAGCACGTAACGTCGAAGAAGGTGGCAGCTTAACCATCATCGCAACAGCACTTGTTGATACTGGTTCGAAGATGGATGAAGTCATCTACGAAGAATTCAAAGGCACAGGTAATATGGAAGTGCATTTAGATCGTCGTATCGCGGAGAAACGTACTTATCCAGCGATCAACATTCGACGTTCTGGTACACGTCGTGAAGAGCAGTTGATGTCGGATGATGAGCTACAACGGGTTTGGATCTTGCGTAAGCTTCTTCACAACATGGAAGATGATGTCGCAGCAACTGAGTTTTTGATCGACAAGTTGAAAGATACTAAGACGAACGACGAGTTCTTCTTAGCAATGAAAAAGCGTTAGTACTTATTAATACTAAAAAAAGCCGGCTAGTTGAGTCGGCTTTTTTATTGTTCTCGTAAAACACCGTATGAAATATAAAGATCTCAGAGATTTTATCTCACAGTTAGAAGAGCAAGGCGAACTTGTACGCGTTAAAAAAGAAGTAGATCCAAATTTGGAGATGACCGAAATTTGTGATCGTACGCTTCGAGCCGGTGGCCCGGCTATTTTATTTGAAAATCCAAAAGGCTCCGATATACCGGTCTTAGGAAATCTTTTTGGTACACCTCGGCGCGTAGCCTTGGGGATGGGGCAAGAGAATGTGACGGCACTTCGAGAAGTCGGAAAGCTTCTCGCATTTTTAAAAGAGCCTGATCCACCAAAAGGTTTAAAAGATGCTTGGCAGAAACTTCCTATCTTCAAGCAAGTTTTGAATATGGGGCCAAAGGTGCTCCGTAACGCACCTTGCCAAGAAGTCGTGATCGAGAAGGATCAAGTCGATCTCAGTAAAATCCCAGTTCAAACCTGTTGGCCGGGGGATGCAGGCCCCTTGATTACATGGCCGCTTGTGGTAACGAAAGGCCCTGATCCTGAGAGAGAACGCCAGAATTTAGGTATCTACCGTCAGCAAGTCATTGGTAAGAATCGCCTGATCATGCGCTGGCTATCGCATCGTGGTGGCGCGCTTGATTTACGTGAGTGGCAAGAGAAATATCCCGATAAACCGTTCCCAGTGGCGGTCGCTTTGGGTGCAGACCCTGCGACGATTTTAGGTGCTGTAACGCCGGTGCCAGACTCGTTGTCTGAATATGCGTTTGCAGGCTTACTGCGTGGCGGTAAAACAGAAACTGTAAAGACAAAGCATTCTGAGCTGACTGTGCCCGCGAGTGCTGAGTTTGTTTTAGAGGGCTTTATTTACCCCAACGACACGGCTCCAGAAGGTCCATTTGGTGACCACACAGGTTATTACAATGAAGTAGATGAGTTCCCAGTATTTACCGTGGAGCGTATTACGCATCGTAAAGATCCGATTTACCACAGTACTTACACGGGACGTCCACCTGATGAACCAGCTGTACTTGGGCTTGCATTGAATGAAGTCTTTATACCGATATTGCAAAAGCAGTTTCCTGAGATCGTTGATTTCTATTTGCCGCCAGAAGGCTGCTCGTATCGATTAGCCGTAGTGACGATCAAGAAACAATATCCCGGGCACGCGAAGCGGGTCATGATGGGAGTTTGGTCTTTCTTGCGTCAATTTATGTATACCAAGTTTGTCATTGTGACTGATGACGATGTAGATGCGCGTAATTGGGAAGATGTTATCTGGGCAATTACGACTAGAATGGATCCAGCACGCGATACTACTTTGGTCGAGAACACGCCAATAGATTACCTCGACTTCGCTTCGCCGATTTCTGGTTTGGGGTCGAAGATGGGTATGGATGCCACCAATAAATGGCCAGGTGAAACTGATCGTGAGTGGGGACGTTCAATTGAAATGGATGCGGATGTAAAAGCGCGTGTGGACTCAATGTGGGATGAACTTGGTGTCTTGCCAAAGACTTAGCGTGTTTGGTAAGTGAGTTACTCCATTACGCTTGAGCCGAACGGTCTGCAATTCGAGTGCTCTGAATCCGAAACGCTCATAGAAGCTGGGCAGCGAGTTGATATTCGTTTTCCAGTCAGCTGTCGAAACGGCGTTTGCCATATTTGCAGAGCTGAGTTAATCCAAGGTCGTATTGAAACGCGCACCGGCGAGCTTGTTTCGCCAAACGATACGAACGAAATTTATGTATGTCATGTTAAGCCTCACACTGATGTGACAATTTATATGGACGGGGTGTTAGGCCCTGGTGAATTACCGATGAATACATTTAGTTGCCAGATTAAACAGGTGTCTGAGATGCAGGCGCATGTTTATAAAGTTGTACTAGAGCAACCAGCCGGAAAGTTGAAAGAATTTTACGCAGGCCAGTATTTAGCCTTGTTGTTGCCTGAGCGTGAAGACGAAACATACTTTTCTATTGCGAGTGCGCCGAATCAACGAGAGATTGAGTTGCATATTCAGGCTGATCCTCATTTGGAAAAAGCGCTTGAAGTAGTTCAATTTTTACAAACGAGTGCGAGCGTGCAAGTGAAGCTGCCGTTTGGAAAGGCTTGCTTAAGTTCGGTACCAAGCGAACCAGTTTTGCTACTTGCTGCGGGCACAGGTTTCGCACAGATGAAGAGTTTAATTGAATACTTGCTTGGCAACGGATTTGATAAAGAGCTCAGTTTGTATTGGACCGCTCGCAAAGAAAGTGATTTGTATGCGCTCGACTATGTTAAAGATCTAGAAGATCGGTACGAGAATGTGCATATTCAAACTATTGTTGCTGATGATGACCAAGAGCAGAGCCAGAGCACTCAGCACCACTCCTTGCTAGCTGATGCAGTGTTAGAAGGGCATGGTGACTTGTCTGGCTTTAAGGTCTTTGTTGCGGGGTCGCCTCGCATGGTTTACTCAGCAATGGATGCTTTAGAGGATGCAGGCCTCGAGCATGAGAATTTCTATTCTGACGTGCTTGAGTACGTGAGTCGTGATCAGATCTAGATCATAAATTCAGCAGGGTTAACGATTTGGCTTAACCCCGTGTATTTACTAACGGGGCTGAGGTAATTCAGGAAGGTGCAATTGCTGCATTAAATGCTCTAGTTGTTTGTCGGTATCCTGTGCTGGCTTGTTCAAGTGGCAAGATAATCGATAGAGCTCGGCGCTCGCTTCTAGTGAAGGTTGCTGAGCTAGGCTCGATGAAAAGTACTCTTGCGCTTTTCCCCAAAGCTCACATCGTAACGATAGTCGCCCAAGCGCTAACAGCAAACGTGGGCTATTAGGTCGCGACTTTAACCATTTTTCAGCATTTAGCAATTGCTTCGTCGCGTCTTTGCCCTTTGCTCGCCCATACGCATCGATCAGATTTTCGCTCCACGATTTTTCTAGGGCTTTTCGAAGTATGACTTCTGATTCAGCACTTAAGCCGACACTCATTAGCTCTCTCACATAGGCGTGAATGACGTGCTCATCAAAGCGATATTTACTTGGTACACGCTGCCATACTTCAGCAAGAGATGACTCCAAACTTTCGACATAAACACCATTTTTTTGCTCGGTTTTAAGGCGTGTAGCATAGGTCGCAAATAATTTTGCCCACGCTTGTCGTTCAAAATCTGCACTTAAGTTTAGCTGTTGAGCAAGATCTCCTTCAAAGCACGCAACAAGGTGCTCCCAATCTTCCAACGCGCGATAAACTTGCACGGTTAGTTTTAAGACATATACGTGCTTAGGGTGCTGTTTTCGTAAACGTGTTAGTACTGCAAGAGCTGCTTCATAGCGTTCGTTTTCAATATGCAAACGGACTTGCGTTAAGCTTGCTGCCAGCTCAGAGCCACCGTCGAGCTCGTGGGCTTGCTTGAGTATTTGCGCAGACTCTTTGTGATTACCTTGTTGGTTTGCCGCGTTGGCTGCAGCCAGTAAATTCACCAGAGGCATGCGTGCATGTTGGGCCGACTGTGTTAATAAGGATTTTGCAGTTTGCCAATCACCCTCTAAGAAGGCGAGAAGCCCTCGCTGTGAGTCGTTATTCGCCTTGCGTTTTGGGCGAATTTTAAACCATCGAATTGATTGATTTGAGCCGCGAATAAGTGCTTTTAGCGTACTGATGACAAACCCAAGTCCGATGAGAGCGATGAGATTCAACGACACCAAGACCCAAAGGTTGCTTTCGATCAGCCAATGCCCATAAGTGATTTTGACGTAGCCGGTATCATACTGAATGCCCAAAGTGAGCAAGGCCGCCGCAACAATCGCTAGAATGATGAAAACAAAGACTCGTCTCATTGTTCATTGCCTTCTGTTTGTACAGGATGAGGCGTATTAAATTTCTCGAGGGAGTGGTTGCGATACTTTTTTTCGACAAGCTGCTGGAGCATGGAAAGAGAACCATCAATGTTTACTTGTGTTTGGCTGAGATCGAATTGATTTATCTCATTGAGCTCGGCCGTGATCGCGTCAACAGATGCATTGTTAGTGGGCATGTATGTCGCCATCCATTCCAAGGTATTTGAAATAGATGCTTTAAACTGATCTTGGCGCTGTCTCATTAATAAAAGCTTGGCCTGTTCAATGCGTAAGGCTAAGTTTTGTTTTAAGTATTCCGCGTAATGAGGGGATGGCGGTGCATCATTCTTTTCTTCAAGTCGTTGGATCGAAACAGCCTTGTTAAATGCGGTTTTGATTTTGCTCCAAAGCATCTCATACCAAGTGAGTTCAAGACTTTGTTCTGCTGGTGTTGATGTTGACGACAAAGCTGATACTTCAATACTTTTTTCGGAGAGTTCAGTTTCTAACGTTAAGGATTCAACCACGTTTGCTAAGCCACTTAAGCGCACAATAAGTTCGTCGTTTGCGCTAATTGCCATGCTTCGCAGTGCTAATAATTCTTCAGCGATTTTAACGCGAATCGGCATTAACGCGGCATCGTCTGCTTCTGATAATACTTGATCAGCTGATCCTAACAGGCTCTCTGCGGTTACCGGATCTTTCTCAATGAGTAAACGCTGATTCGCGATACGCAATAAGTATTCTGCTTCTGCTAAGAGCCAGTCTTGTCGTGAATTACCGGTGATTTCTATAACTTGTTGATGCAAGCTCGAAAGAGATTTTTGATGCTCTGATTCTATTTTTGCTTGTTGTTTTTGTTGCGACTCAACTGATTGTGCAAAGTTACTTTGATCATTCGAAAGCGCATCTAATGCTTGCTGGTTGTCTTTGACTGCTTTACTGAGCGAACCTAGTTGTTGACTCATTTTTGTTTGAGTGTCGATGATTTGCTTGCCGTAAATGAAGCCAAAATAGCCGCCAGTGCCAAGACAAACAAGCACGACAATGATCAATAACTTACTGAGCAAGCCAGAGGATTTTTTATCAGTACTTTTGGGCTTTGTAGAGGCCGTTGTTTTTTGAGATGGCTGATTGCCAGTTTCTGGAACAGTTTTGCTTGTTTCTACTGGCTCATTAACAGGCTTTTCGTCGCTCACGCTATGCTCTTTCTTTGTTATCGTTAGAGTAAGAGCTTAGCCTTAAAATGCTGCCTTTTCACTTAGCAATTATTCATCTAAGCGCTCAGCTGAGAGTTTAGTGTCGTGTGGTTATTTTAGAGCCTGTATCAGGTTGATGGGTTTCAGTTGCTCACTCACGGCAATCTCTTTAAATCCAAGGCGTTGAGCATGCGATGCGACGCGTTGGCTTGGAACGACCAATTTAGCATTATACGCAGAGTAATTCGTCTGCTGACTATAAGCGTGCAAATTGTCTAAGGTCTCAAGACTCAATGTGATGATGCTATCTGGTACAAAGTCATTTAAAGCGTTTTGTAATTGCTCATCGCTGTATTCTGGCTTTAAGCGCTCATAAAGATCGAGGTGATCAATCTGCGCTCCGCGGGCTCTCAAACCTTGCTCAAGTTTACTGCGCCCGTCTTTGCCTTTTACAACTAAAATACGCTCGCCTTTTACATTTTGAAGATCGGGAATATCTAATAAACCTTCACTGTTGAGGTCTTGTTGAGCGTCATATAACTGAGCTTCGGATTCGGCCAATACGCTTGTTGTTTTGCGCCCAATGCCATACCACGTTTGTTCGGCCGGCATTTGAGGCCATAGTTCGTCAACGAGAGACAGGACACGATGAGCGGCAAACTGGCTGACCACAATGACCTTGCTATATTGATCCAAATTAAAGATGTATTGCTTTGATGTCGGGCTGGGCTCAATAGGAAGTATTTGAATGCAGGGTAGGGCAATACTGCTTGCACCAACAGAGTTTAATACAGTACATAACTCCGTTGCGGAAGGCTCTGGGCGACAGACCAAAATCTTTCGCCCTTTCAATACCTGCTGGATCATCTTGTAGCGCTTAGTCTTGGTATGCTTGATCGAGAAGTGCTTGGGCGCCTTGCGCTAACAAGTCTTCGGCGACTTCTTTACCGAGTGCTTCAGCACTTTCTACATCGGCCTGCGTTGAGCCAGTTGCGCGTAATGTTTCACTGCCATCGATAGCAGACACTAATCCTCTTAAAGAAATAGAGTCATTTTCAAGCTCAGCAAAGCCAGCAATAGGTACTTGGCAACCACCTTCGAGTCGTGAGTTCATGGCTCGTTCAGCACGAACACAAAGATTAGTTTCCTCATCAATCAAAGGCTGTAGTAGGGCTTTAATTGCTTGGTCTGCACTTCGACACTCAATGCCTAGTGCACCTTGGCCAACAGCAGGAAGAGATGTTTCAGCTGGGATTACTTGTTTGATTCGATCATGAAAACCTAAACGTTTCAGCCCCGAGTCTGCGAGAATAATGGCGTCATATTCACCGGCATCTAGTTTCGCGAGACGTGTATTTACATTGCCGCGCAACGATTTAATGGTGAGGTCTGGGCGCAGCGCCGCAAGCTGAGTTTTTCTGCGTAAACTCGATGTGCCAACAACAGCTCCTTGAGGGAGCTCATCAATCGTGTTGTAAGTATTGCTGACAAAAGCATCGAACGGACTTTCGCGTTTACAAATTGCCGCTAGCTCTAATCCTTCAGGAAAATGCATCGGTACATCTTTCATTGAATGAACGGCTATATCCGTTTCGCCCACCAACATAGATTGTTCTAGCTCTTTTATAAATAAACCCTTGCCGCCAATTTTTGCTAGTGGGACATCAAGAATTTGGTCGCCCTTCGTTGTCATGCCAACAATCTCGACTTCAAGGCCAGGGTGGAGAGATTCTAATTGCGCTTTGATGTATTCACTTTGCCAAAGTGCTAGTGCACTTTCTCGTGATGCGATGCGGATTTTGCTAGATGTGGGATTGGACATGTTGCCCCTCATTACTCAAGTTTGGGGCATTATAACGAGCTTTTTGAGGTTTGTATTTCGGAGAATTAAAACTGAAGTTTCAGCTCAAATTCTATCTCGTCCTCTTTGACCTTAACTTTGGTTTTTGTGCGATCAACATAATCACTGAAGCTTCTCGCAACTTGTTTTGAAGAATTACCACCAAAGGTCATTAACTGTTCACTATCAAGATTAAAAAACTTCTTAATAACAGTTCTAACAATTTTACTGTAAGGGATTTTTGTATTGGGTTGTTGGTCAACCAAGATCGTGTCGTCTTCGCTGATTGGAATATTTGGATTGGCTAAACAATGGCTCGACGTGCTGAACAGAGCAAGCGCAAATGCAAAGATACCAGCGATTTTTTTAGCTTTATTGTTATGTTGACGCACGGATACTGACCTCGTTTTTCTTAACAACATTACGGATCATACATAAAGTTCTGCGACATTTTTGTGAACTGCTTTTATGGGCATAGTGAGAGTGAGAACGGTGTCGACTAAATGACGCCTTACTAAGCCGAAACTGTGCTGGGTGGCACAAAAAAAGATCTGTGAAATTTCTAAAACGGCTCAGAGAGAGGAGATAAGGTCGCGAACTTCACTACAATGCCGTCGGCTAACTTCCGTTGTGAGGCCATTGCTGAGCTCAATGATGTGCGTACCCGATGCGGATTTTTTGAGTTTTCTAAGATGTTTAGTGTTAACGAGAGTGCTACGGTGCACGCGAATGAAGTGCGGGTAAAGCTCTTCGAGTTCTTTTAAGGTTTGGTTACTTAAGGTTTCGCCTTGCTTATGAATAACATTCACATACTTTTGATCGGCTTTGAATAGCAGTATATCGTCGAGGTCGATCTTTTCTTGGCCATCCCATGTGTTCGCAATAAAGAATGAATCCGCACTTTGACCTGCCTGCAGTACTTTGACAGCCTTTAAATGAGCCTGACTTAATGCTTGTGCTTGGTTCAAACTTTGCAGAAGCTGCTCTTCTCTAGCCGGCTTTAGTACATAACCTATGGCATTCGCTTGAAACGCCTGTAAGGCATATTCGTCATAGGCGGTGCAAAAGATAATTGCTGGTGGCGGTTCAAGCTTTGTGATGTGTTTAGCGGCTTCGATGCCGTCCATTTCGGGCATACGGATATCGAGCAATGCAATATCGGGATATTCCGTTCGCGCTATCTCAACAGCCTGCTGACCATTCCTCGCGAGGCCGCATACCTCGTAACCATCAATACGCTCAATAATGCGGGCTAGCCGATCTCGGGCTAAAGGTTCATCATCTGCAATTAAGATCTTGGTCGCTTCTTTCATATTAATGACTGCTTTGAATTGGAAGCCGGAGCGTTGTGGTAAAGATGTTATTGTGTTGACTTGTCTTCAGAACGGCAGTCTTTTTGTACATAGCAGAAAGGCGATCTGCAATATTCGATAAAGCGATATGATTTCCGTGCGTGTTTTTTTCTGATTCCCCAACAGGATTAGACACTAATAAATACACATGCTCGTTCTTTATATACGCTTCAAAATCGATTGTTCCTCCATCTGCTAGAGGTTGAATGCCGTGATAGATTGCATTCTCAACAATCGGTTGTAGTGTCAGAGGTGGAATCATTACCTGCAAAGTATTGTCGGCGATTTTCCAAGATACCCTTAACCGATCGCCAAGTCGTAAGCCTTCTATATTCAGATACTTTTTACACAGAGAGATCTCTTCTTGAAGCGCAACGTATCGGCGCTGCGTATTGAGAGTGGAGCGAAAAAGTTCTGATAAATCGAGTACCGCGTCCTCCGCTAGTTCAGGTTTCGTAGCGATCAAACTGGCGATGCTGTTCATGCTATTAAATAAAAAGTGCGGTCGAATGCGAGATTGAAGTGCCTCAATTCGCGCTTGTAGTTCGGCTTTTTGCTGCTGCTTCGCCAGATAGCCCAAGTAAAAGTAACGGAGTGCTAATCCGCTAATTAGTCCTGCAACAATCGTATTTTGAATAATGAAATTGGCGTTATCGACAATATGGGTTTCTACAAATCGTATGCTGGCATAACTAATCAAGGCCGTTACTAGCATAACGATAAGTAGTGCTAAAAAAGCCTGGGCAATGATGCTAAAGCGAGCATTGATTGGACGAGCAGCACAGAGTAGAACGCAAGAACTGAGTCCAATGGCATGCAATATGAGCGAGGTGAAGCCAAGGGTTTGCCAATCTAGCAGGCCATGCGTTGTTTGAATCAAAGCAATAATAAAGGCCAAAACTTGCGTGCATAAAATGACGATCGCAATGCTTTGAGCGTGACATAAATTCGGAATAAAACTGTTCGTTAGCGTCACGTCTTTTTGAGGCGCAGTGGCTTTGTTATTCATGATATACTTCGGCGCTTTACTGGGCCGCCAGAGAATTCCTGCGGCAGCAATGATTTTAGTGTAGATGGGTAATCCAGCATGAGCAATGATTCAAATGCCACCAACCAGTCTTGGGGTGGTCGTTTTAACGAGCCAACAGACGCATTTGTCGCGGAATTCACCGCTTCGGTTCAGTTTGATCAACGTATGTACTTTCACGATATTCAAGGCTCGATTGCACATGCGACCATGCTTGCAAAAGTGGGTGTGTTGAGTGAGCAAGAACGTGATCAAATCATTCAAGGTTTGAGCGAAGTGCGCGCAGATATTGAAGCAGGCGAGTTTGAATGGTCGGTTGCGCTTGAAGATGTGCACATGAATATTGAAGCGAAGCTTACCGAGAAAATTGGTATTACAGGCAAGAAGCTTCATACAGGCCGTTCACGTAATGACCAGGTTGCGACAGATATTCGTTTGTATTTGCGCGATGAAATCGACTTTATTGCAAGTGAAATTACCCGTCTTCAACAGGGTATTGTTGGCTTGGCACAGCGTGAAGCTGAAACGATTATGCCAGGCTTTACGCATCTTCAAACTGCACAACCGGTTACGTTCGGGCATCACGTTATGGCCTGGAACGAAATGTTGCAACGCGATTATGAACGTTTGATGGACTGCCGTAAGCGTGTCAACATCATGCCGCTTGGTGCCGCGGCTTTGGCTGGCACAAGTTACCCTATCGATCGCGCTCTAACTGCTGAATTGCTTGGTTTTGAGCGTCCGAGCTATAACTCTCTTGATTCCGTGAGCGACCGTGATTTTGCGATTGAGTTTTGTTCATTTGCGAGCCTCTTGTTAATGCATTTGTCGCGCGCTTCCGAAGAACTCATTTTATGGGCCTCTGCGCAGTTTGACTTTATTGATTTGCCTGATCGTTTTTGCACGGGCTCTTCAATCATGCCGCAGAAGAAGAATCCAGATGTACCAGAACTTGTACGCGGTAAAAGTGGTCGCGTAACTGGGCATTTGATCTCTCTACTTATGCTTATGAAATCTCAGCCATTGGCCTACAACAAAGATAATCAAGAAGACAAAGAGCCTTTATTCGATGTGCTTGATACCGTAAAAGGATGTTTGCGTGCCTATGCTGACATGGTTCCAGCCTTGCAGGTTAAAGCGTCAAATATGCGCGATGCAGCGTTAAAAGGTTTTGCGACGGCAACTGATCTTGCAGATTACTTAGTGGTGAAAGGTATGCCTTTCCGCGACGCGCACGAAGTAGTGGGTAAAGCAGTTGCTTATGGTATTGAACAAGGCAAAGATCTCTCAGAGATGAGCTTAGAAGAGCTTCAACAGTTTAGTGACACAATCGTCGATGACGTATTTGATGTTCTCACCTTAGAAGGCTCGGTTAATGCGCGTAATCACATTGGTGGGACGGCGCCGGCACAAGTTCGTGAAGCCGTGAAGCGCGCTGAACAGGGACTTAGTACACGCTAAGAAGACTATGATTGGAACGGTTTTTGTTTGTTTCTGTATTTAAACGAAAACCGTTCTAATTGAGCCTGTTCATCGGCAGTATTTTGCCAAGTTTAAGTTTGCTATGCCGCTAAGTCTTCAGCGAAAAATTTCTGTCGATTACACCGACGGTGTTGATCGAAAATTACTCCGACACATTCGAGATCGCTTCTTGGGTGTGAATCAACGACGCTTGGAACGAACTTACGAGGGTTTAGGTTCTCGACAAGCTGATCTATTAAGAATTCTTCCTCTTTTATACCAAGTTAACCACCCCTTGTTACCCGGTTACGTGTCTCGCGATGCACCGCGTGGTGTGTCGGAGTTTGCACCAAGCAAAGAAGCTTTATCTATCGCGGCAGGTTTTAGTCGTACCTTTCGATTTAAACAAGATCGACGACACAAGGCGCAAATTCATTCTCTATTTATTATGGGTAGCACTGGCACCTTAGCGCACTCTGAGGCCAGTGACGTAGATGCATGGTTATGTATTGATGATCAGTTAACCCAGCAAGAACAAGACGTATTGAGTGAGAAGGCTAAACTCATCGACAAGTGGGCGAATGATGAAGGGCTCGAACTGCATACTTTTGTGATGTGTGCCTCTCGCTTCAAGCATGGCGTATCCGTGCCAAGCATGGATAAAGAGAGCAGCGGCTCTGCGCAACATGTCCTATTGCTCGATGAGTTTTATCGTACCGCGATATTGCTCGCTGGTCGTTATCCGCTTTGGTGGTTAGTGCCGCCGCGAATGGAGCAAGACTACGATCAAACCGCCGCAATGCTTCTTGAAAAACGCTTTATCAAAGAAACAGAGACTATCGACTTTGGTGGGTTATACGATATCCCGAAAAGTGAGTTGGTTGGGGCAGGCTTATGGCAGCTTTATAAGAGTTTAGAGTCGCCTTATAAATCGACATTGAAACTCATGTTGGCAGAGGTCTATGCCCGTGAGCTTCCTGATTTTCCAACGCTTGGGGTTGAGTTTAAACAAGCGATTTACGACGACGAACTAGACCTAGCCAGCCTTGATCCGTATTACCTGTTGTATCGCCGTTTAGAAAATTATTTACATCGTCAGAAGCAAGAGAATCGTCTAGATCTGATACGTAAAAGTTTTTATTTGAAGGTGAATAAAAAACTCTCGCGAACAGTGCGGAAAGTGTCTTGGCAGCGACAGTTTTTGCAGGAGCAAGTTAGTGCTTGGGGATGGACAAAGAATCAGTTGCGTCACTTGGATGAACGGCATACTTGGCGTGTAAATGAAGTGGCGACGGAGCGTCAAAGTTTGTTGGCAGAGTTGACCAACGCGTATCGCTTTTTAACTAATTACGCACGCGCAAATGCCATTAGTAGCTCCATCACGCAAACCGATATGAATCTACTCGGTCGTAAGTTATACGCGGTTTTTCAACGAAAAGCAGGCAAGATCGAAGCGATCAACTTAGGCATCAGTCCGAGCATGTGGGAAGAAAATCTCGCCTTGCATCATGCTTCTAGCCAAGAATTTCAGACCGATCCAAAGGCATGGCTTTTATACAAAGAGCTTGCCACACCGGCAGATGCAGCTTTTGCCCAGCCATTGAAAAAGAACAGTAGCTTGGTGGAATTGCTGGCCTGGCTTTACTTCAACGGCATTGTGAGTAGAGCAACGCGTTTGAGTCTAGTGCCGGGTGAGAGCGCGACCAGTATCCGAGATGTTCACAGCGTATTAGATTGTCTAGAGCAAGAATTTCCATTGCCGTTACCGACACCAGATCAATCGTGTTTTGAAACGGCTGCACGCATTCGACGCATTGTATTATTGATTAATATCGATGGGCCTGCCGAAGACGAGCAAGATCAGGCAGGGCAGCGAATCAGTGATCGTACAGATTCATTGTCCTACAGCTCGCAACAAGCCAATTTGGTTAAAACCATCGATCAGGTTGTACTGAACAGCTGGGGTGAAGTATCTGCCGTGCGTTATGAGGTAGGTGAGACTTTACTGCAGAACTTACAAGCTTATTTGTTGCTGTGTGCAGAGCAAGCAGGTGGGCCATTCGAATTGATCGTGCGCTGTTTTAGTTCGTTCAGAGCGAGAGCCATTGAAGACCGAGTGAAAGCATTATTTTATGAGGCTCGCTCTGTATTATTTGGCCCAGATCATCAAGTCCGTTCAGTTAGGTATATTATTGGTTTGGGCAAATCCTTCTATTTGATTCATGCAGCGAACACGCAATTTCGTTTTGAGCTGTTCGAAACTCAAGATGTACTCTTTGAACGTTTAAGGCGTGTTGAAGGCAGTTACTTGCCGATTAGGTTCGATAGCCATGCTCTTGAACACGAAACCGTTCTGAAAACAGCGCTCGCGATGAACGAGCCAGATTTAATTCAAGTCTTTTATGTCTATCAAGAGAACGAAATTGATCTGTATGTATTAGACGAGTTTGGGGGCTTGTTAAAGGGGAGCCTTCCACGCCAAGACGAGTCGATCATGCAGTCAGCGGTGTTCTCTTTCTTAAGTATCGTGCTAGATCGCAGACAATTGAGTATGGCGCATCATCATCACGGTGTTATGCCAACGGTTGCGCTGTATGCAGTGTCCGAGTCACAAGGTGATATTCATACACGGCGCATAAAGCGGATTGATTTGCTAGAGGCAGAGCCCGTTCACGCCTTCGCTAATTATGCAGGAGACACCTTGCATTATGATTTCCATGCGCTTGGTAAAGACTTCTCTTATACCGAATATGGTGATCAACAATTCGCCGCATTAACACATAGTTTTGAGCACTCTCGTACACGCGCGGGTGCGTATTTGAAACTCACTGATCTGAGTTTTCCCGCTGATCCTTTGGGTGTATTGCGCAGTGATGGCCAAGGCTTTGGTGTTCTTGATTACTTTAAAGTATTCATTGAATTTGAAACAGCTTTTGCCAAAGCTGTTAATTCCCAGCAGCGCACATCTTAGCGTTAGTCTTTGCTTGTACGACAAGCTATAATCGCCCCATCTTTGATGTCAGAAAATCTTTTTTGGAAATCGCCATGCGCCATATAAAGACCTTTGGTCTGCTTTTAGTTGTAAGCTCAGTGTTATTGGGCTGCGGACAAAAGGGCGCCTTGTATTTACCTGAAACAGAAGAACCTGCACAAGAGCAGTCATCTGACGCATAACTTGATTAGTAAAGGCGGCGAGCGATTTAATCGCTGAAATAGTATGGATTATTTTACTCTAAAAAATGGTCAGCTTTACGCTGAAAACGCATCCCTTCAAGACATTGCAGAGCAATACGGTACGCCAACGTATGTGTATTCACGTGCAGCATTTGAGCAGAGCTTTCTTGCTTATAAAAATGCATTCGGGGATCACGATCACCTTGTTTGCTACGCAGTAAAAGCGAATTCGAATCTCGCGGTATTGAGCATTCTTGCTCATTTAGGTGCAGGTTTTGACATCGTATCGATTGGCGAATTAAAGCGTGTGCTCGCGGCAGGTGCTGACGCATCGAAAGTTGTTTTTTCGGGTGTGGGTAAGCAAGCAGATGAAATGGCTGAAGCCCTAAAAGCGGGCGTTCACTGTTTCAATGTAGAGTCTGAGTCAGAGTTATATCAGCTTAACGAAGTTGCATCGGCTTTGGGCATGGTTGCGCCGATTTCTTTGCGTGTGAATCCAGACGTAGATGCGAAGACCCATCCCTATATTTCAACGGGTTTGAAAGATAATAAATTCGGCGTATCGATTGATGTCGCGCTTGATATTTATCAAGCAGCAGCCTCACTGGAAGGTATTCGTGTAACAGGGATTGATTGCCATATCGGTTCTCAGTTAACCGAAACTCAGCCATTCCTTGATGCACTAGATCGTGTGCTGTTGCTAGTCGATCAACTACAAGACAAAGGCATTACGCTAGAGCATCTCGATATCGGCGGTGGTCTTGGCGTGCGGTACTCGGATGAACAGCCTCCAGAAACGGCCTCTTATGTTCAAGAAGTACTTAAGAAAGTAGAAGGTCGTAACCTGACAATCGTCATGGAGCCGGGGCGTTCTATTGCCGCTAACTCAGGAATCTTGCTAACGCGTGTTGAATATTTGAAGCACAACGAAGAGAAAAACTTCGCGGTTGTTGATGCTGCTATGAACGATCTAATGCGTCCGTCGCTCTACAGTGCTTGGCAAGACATCGTGCCAGTGAGTCCTCGTACAAAGGGTGAAGCGAAGACCTATGATGTCGTTGGTCCTATCTGTGAGACGGGTGATTTTCTTGGTAAAGATCGTGCCTTAAATATCGCAGAAGGTGATTTGCTTGCAGTGTGTTCAGCAGGAGCATACGGCTTTGCAATGAGCTCGAATTATAATTCACGGAATCGCGCGGCAGAGCTAATCGTTGATAACGAGCGAGTGTTTGTTGGTCGAGAGCGCGAGACCTTTGAAGAGCAAATTCGTCTTGAGCATGTGTTTGAAGAGTAAGTCGCATGATTGTTGAATTCACTAAAATGCACGGCTTAGGCAACGACTTTGTTATTGTCGACATGATTAGCCAGCATGCGCATTTTCGAACAGAGCAGATCAAAAAGCTCGCCGATCGGCGCATGGGCATTGGCTTCGACCAAATGTTACTGGTTGAGCCACCAAGCAAGCCTGACATGGATTTTAAATATCGCATCTTCAATGCAGACGGTTCAGAAGTAGAACAGTGTGGCAATGGTGCGCGCTGTTTTGCTGTATTTGTTCGTGAGCAAGGCTTGACCGATAAGTCGGTGATCAAGGTTGAAACCTGTAATGCCGATATTGAGCTAACCATTCAAGAAGATGGTCGTGTTCGTGTCGATATGGGTGAGCCAGTATTGGAGCCCGCGCAAATTCCGTTTGAAGCAGATCAGCAAGCCAGCACTTATTCGCTGGCTGTCGAAGAAGCCTATTATGAGTTATCGGCCGTATCAATGGGTAATCCGCATGGCGTGATGCTTGTTGATGATGTTGCGACAGCAAATGTTGAAGAGCTGGGGCCTCAGTTAGAAAAACATACGCGCTTTCCAAGCAAAGCCAATATTGGGTTTATGGAAGTGGTCCATGCTCGCTTTATAAAGCTGCGTGTTTTTGAACGCGGTGCTGGTGAAACGCTCGCGTGTGGCACTGGCGCGTGTGCGGCAGTGGTGGCCGGGATTGAGCGTGGTCTTCTTGAAAGCCCTGTTGAAGTGAAGCTTCCTGGTGGTAATTTGATAATTGAATGGGCTGGGCGAGGCCATAACTTGATTATGGTTGGTCCTGCTGCAACGGTCTTCAAAGGACAAGTAAGAATCTAGCTACAGTGCTAGTCGAAGTGCCGCAATAAACGGGCACTTCTTTAATTGATAACAAACTAAGAACATAACAATGACAGAACAAACGATCGCTCCGGAACAGGCCGTCAGAGAAGAACAAGTTGTCGAATTTCTAAAACAATCTCCTGACTTTTTCGTTAAACATGAAGCACTACTACAAGAACTTACGTTCCCGCATGAAAGCGGGAAAGCAATCTCTTTAGGCGAGCGTCAGGTTCAAGTATTTCGTGAAGATCGTGACAAGTTGCGTGTTCAATTAAATGAACTAATTCAAGCGGCTACAGAAAACGACAAGCACTTTGAAACGAGCAAACGTTTATTGCTTGATATGCTTGATGTGAAAAGCATGGATGAGATCGAGTATGTGCTTCAGGCTGCCTTTAAAGAAGATGCGAATATCGATTTTGTGCGTATTGTGGTTTTCGCGGATAAGTCTGATTACCCAGCTTCAGAACTACATATCTTAAGTGAGCAAGATGCGCGTGATGCCTTAGGCACTTTGGTAGATAGCCAAAACGCGGTGTGTGGTCGTTTTACTGATAAGCAGCTAGCGTTCTTATATCAGAGCGAGGCGTCGCAAGTTGGTTCTGCTGCCGTGATTCCAATGCGAAATGGCCAGCTGTATGGCGTAATTAGTTTGGCAAGTACGAATCCGCAACATTTCGATTCATCAATGGGGTCTTTGTTTTTGTCCTATATCAGTGATTTTATTTCGCGTTTGTTGCCCGATTTATTGGCACGAGCACGTAGCAAAACACACGCAGAAAACGTCCCTTCTTTACTAGATTAATCAGATACCTATCTGAATGGCCACGTATTCTCAAAGCGTGGCTGTTTCAGCAGAAATTTGCCTGCCAAATTTCATTCTCCTGACTACACTCAAAAGATCGTTTTTAAAAAAGACCACTTTTACGATTGCGTTCAGGGGCAGTTGAATGAGCACGGCTCAAAATGGTGATGACAAGCAATGGCGTCAGCGCTATCTAAAACAAGTTGATGACAACGAAAACTTAAGCGAACGCTATCGTGAGCATGTTGAGTTGCTTCAGCGTATTGTCTCGCGTTTATGTTTAAGTGTTGATGAGTCGAACCCTGAATTTCATTCCGAAATCAGAGACCTACGCCGCAAGCTCAAAGGCGAGTTAAGTTCTTTGCCAAGTCTAGCTGAATCGCTAGCTGAGATTGATCGTCGTTTTTTAGCAGACCGATCAGATGAGCACTTGCGTGTCTCCTTGCCTGAATCAACAGGAACAAACCTCCATAAACCAAGTGTCTTTGAAAAAGGAAAGCATTGGGTTGAAGGGGTCTTCAATAAAATGAAAGGTCAGCATCATAGTGAAACGATCGAAACAAGAATTGAAGTTGTTCCTGATGATTTCATAGAGCTTCCGGGGGCCGCCAAACTCAAAGAAGTACTTGAGTCGACGCCCGGTTACGGCGCAATCGCGAGCAAAGTGGCTGATATTTTAAATGCATTGCTCAGCCAACTAAGCTACCCAGAAAGTGCGCAACAAGATCTACAAGCCTTGCGATTACGCATTGCTAGTCGAGTCAACTGGTATGAACTGCCTCCAACATTAGAAGATCTAAGTAATCTGATCATCGCGTCAATGGGGAAAGGCCAGCGTCAGTTTGATACCTTTTTGCATGAGTTGGATCAACAACTTCAGGTGATGACAGATTTCTTATCAGGGCATGATGAGAGAGATCAAACGTGGTTGGATTTGAGTAAACAACTTGAACAGAGCGTGAATGAAAAACGCATCGCGCTTGAATTGAATGCCGATGGGCAGCCTAACCCTGAACTTGAAAAGCAGTTAAAAGACTCGATTCGCGAGCACCTCGAAGACATTTCAGACATCGCCGTTGAATTCGTCAAACGCGGAGAAAAACTCAGCGCTGGTTTTCAGCCAGAGTTAGAGGCAGTGCAGCAAGGTGTTCAAAGTTTGTTGCTTGAACAAAAGAAGTTACGCTCTCAACTCGAAGAAGAGCGTCACTCAGCACTCGAAGATGTACTCACAGGATTGGCAAGCCGCGAAGCCTACGACGAGCGTTTAGAGTTCGAATATTTACGTTGGCAACGCTACAAAAAGCCGGTGGCACTTTGTGCGGCAGATATTGATCATTTCGATTCAATTAATGAACGCTATGGACATTTATCTGGTGATAGGACTCTGCAGATTATCGGTAAAGAACTTAAAGAGCGTATGCGCAAGACTGATTTTGTTGCGCGTTATGGCGGCGAGAAATTCATATTTATTCTGCCCGTTACGAAAATAGATGTTGCTGAGCAAGTGATGGAAAAGTTGCGTAAAACGATTATGTCGTTGCCACTTCATTTTAGAGCGCAGCGCGTTAAGTTAACCGTCTCATTTGGCTTGGTTGAGTTTCATGAGTGTGCGCATTTTTCAGAATTAAGCGTTAAAGCTGACCAAGCATTAGCGCAAGCAAAGAGACAAGGTCGAAATCAAGTATGCGTATGGCATGCAGAGGCCGATAAGAAGAATAGGGAAGAGTAAAGAGGTGGGCGATGTTCGAATTAACTTTCTACGGTGAGTTACAACCTGGTGCGGATTTAGACGACTGTAAAGCTAAGCTTGCGCAGTTATTTAAAGCTAATCCTGCACAGATCGAAAAGATGTTTTCAGGTCAACGTGTGGTGCTGAAAGGCAAGCTAGATCAAGCAACGGGTGATAAATATCTCGCTGCATTAAAAGCTCGTGGTGCAAAGTGTCAGCTTGAAAGCACAGATCAGCCAGCATCGTCTCCAGCTCCAGCTCCAGCTCCAGCTCCAGCTCCAGCTCCAGCTCCAGCTCCAGCTCCAGCTCCAGCTCCAGCTCCAGCTCCAGCTCCAGCTCCAGCAGCTGAACCTGAGTCTGAGTCTGAGTCTGAGTTACCTCTGCCAACGGTAGAAGAATCTGCACCTGCTGCACCCATGGTAGTAGAGAGTAAAAGTGGCTTGAATGTCGCGGGTGAAAAAGTGGATCAAATGCTATCGCATAGTGCATTAAGCCTAGACCCAGTAGGGGTAGATCTTGCCGAAAAAACCGAAGAGGTTCCCACTCCTGAGCTGAACGAATTAGATAATGTTTCGCTCGCACCGGCTGGTAGCGATCTTGGCCAAGAGAAAAAAGAAGAAGCAGCCGTCGTACCGGATATCAGCCATCTTTCGTTAAAGAGTGATTAAACCGCGTTATTCTTTTCATGATGTCATTGCCGCGCAGGCGGCACAAAAGCGCTTTAGCGCGTTGAACGACAAAAAGTCGGCCCGAAGGGTAAGCGAAGCGCATCATCTATTGTTTAAAGTGCAATGCATGGAGTTAGACAGAAGCGGACGTTCGATCCACGCAAAGTTCAATAAGTCCTTTGATTAAGCAATTTTTGATTAGCGTCTCTGCTCTTCGAGGTCTTAGCGTTCCGAGACTAGAATATCTAGATAGGCTTAATCTAAGAAGCTAGTGAATATTCGCGGCAAGGCAATACGAAAAAATAATGGTTAGTGACTATAAGAGAACCATATTTACCGTTAGCATACATCCGCATTCAGTATATGCATTTTTGTTTCAAGGAATTTCATGGACGAGCAGACGTTAAATGGTTTAACTGCGGCTTATGCAGCTGCCCCATCTCAAGAACTAGCAAAGATCATCGCTTTGGCTTACGCCGATAAAGGTGATATCGAGTTAGCAGAGTCCTTTTTTAAAGATCAATCTATGGTTTTGTCCGACGAGGAGGCCACTAAATTAGTAGATTGCTTTGTACGGCATAATGATCTAACCAGTCTAATAAAAATTTCTGAAGGAATTGATGTAGGTTCTTTGCTCCATATAGTAAATAAACTTAAGAATGAGGAGTGTCTCGATGAAGCGAAAGCAGTTTATGTTTCAGGGAAAATAAGGGATGCTTCAATTCGCTCGCAATCTCTCGATAAGTTTTTTGGAATTACAGAAGAGAAGGTCAAACTAAAAGTTGTCGAAAAATTAGACTTTGGCTCAGTTACTGAGCTGGCCCGACATCGAGAAGATTCTACTACGTTTGAGGATGTGGTTGGGCTCAGCCAAGTAAAAAAACAAGTTCACAAGAAAATTATTTTACCCTTTCAGAAACCTTCTTTGTTCCAGCGTTTCAAGAAGAAGGTGGGTGGCGGAGTTTTGCTCTATGGTCCACCTGGATGCGGCAAAACCCTTCTTGCTCGAGCAACGGCAGGGCAATGCAATGCTTCCTTTTTCAATGTCGAGATTTCAGATGTCCTTGATATGTATATTGGAGAGTCTGAGCAGAAACTTCATGCAATTTTCGAAAAAGCGCGTGCAGAAGCTCCAAGTGTTTTGTTCTTTGATGAGTTGGAAGCGCTTGCGGGTAAAAGGGAGCACGCTAGAAACAGTTCAACGAGCAACACCGTTAGTCAATTCTTAACTGAGCTGGATGGATTTTCGCAAAACAATGATGGAGTTTTAGTCCTCGCATCCACTAACGTGCCCTGGTCGATCGATTCCGCCTTTCTAAGGCCTGGTCGTTTTGATCGAATGTTCTTTGTGCCGCCACCTGATAAAGAAGCTAGGCAGTCGATTCTAGAGCACCATATGAAAGAAAGGCCATCATTGCCCGATATCGACTACAAAGGCTTAGCAACGAAAACACCTGGTTATTCAGGTGCAGACTTAGCTAATTTAGTGGATATGGCTGCAGATGAAGCAATCGAGGAGTCTATAGAGTCAGGTAAAGAGGTATCGATATCTTCAAATCATTTTAAAGAGGCATTGGGAGATAGCAGGGCTACCACGACGGAATGGTTAACAACTGCGCGCAATTATGCTCGTTACGCCAATGATGGCGGGCGATACGATGATGTTCTGGAGTTTTTGAAGAAGCATGGAAAGTAAGATGCAATCCTATCAGATAATTGATGAGCCCAAGCCTCGAGCTTATGAAAATTTGGTTGCAGATCCTTTGGCGATATTTTTCGTTTGTATGTTTGTTCCGTTTCTGTGGGTGCCTCCTTTACTTGGGAAATATTGGATACCGCCCGTTTGGTTGTTGCTGAATAGTTTCTTTATGGGTAGTCCAACCTTCAAGAAAGAACTATTAATCGTTGTGCTCGGGATTATAGGTTTATTCTCTTTGTTTTTTGGTTTTGGAGTACTAGCAAATCTAAATGGTCAAGAGGTGTTCAAAGAGCAGTTTGGGCCTTATTTGAGAGTGTTGGCGCAAGCTGGGTTCTTTTTTACGCTTTATCTATTAGTTAGTAAGCAAGCTAGGCCGTACGAAATTCATAAGTATCTGAAGGAACAGGCGGCAAACTAATGAATGATTACAAAATTGAAGCCGCATGGCGATACTACCATCAAGGATTGCATGATCTCGCAATTGATGCTCTGAAAGAGGTCCTGGCTGACGATCCGAGCGATGCCTTTGGACATGCGCTATTAGCGGCCAATCTTCTGTCAAAAGGTCGACTTCATGCTTCAGAATACGAGCTAAAAATTGCATTGGGAATAGACCCTAATATTAGCTTTTTTTATCTTGTATATGCGCGCATAAGCATAATTAAGAAAAAGCCCAAGATGGCAATTGAATACTGTGATCAAGCATTGGGTTTGGATATAGAAAGTACTGAAGCTCACTTGTTAAAAAGTGAAGTCTTAATGCAGCTTGGGAATAGGAAGGAAGCTCTGCAATGTATTCATTCAGCTGCGAACATAGACCCTGATTCTGCAAGAGTATCGATCGTATTTGGAGAATACTTTTTAGCTGTCGGCGAGCTTAAGAAAGCAAATGGCTATGCGTTAGAGGCTTTAGCTATGCATGCGCAGGATGAAGACGCAAACCTGTTGATGGGAAAAATAGCTCTAGCAAATGGGTGTATAGAAGATGCTGAATATCACGCAAAATTTGTGATTCTACATAATCCCAGTTCACGAGAAGCGCTGACCTTATTGGGAAACATCAAGATGAGGAAGAACTTTTTCCTGGGGTTTTGGTGGAGATTCAATTCCAAATTATCGGCATTAACACAGATCGAAGGGTGTCTCGTTCTAATTTTTGCTTACTTGCTATTTAATCTGTTATCTCTTGTTGTGGGTGATATTGGATATCCTAGAGCTTCCTTCTGGATATCTATTTCTTGGTTGTTGATAGTTGCGTATTCATGGATTGGTATTCCCTTCTACCAAAAAACTCTTAGAAAAGAACTTGAAACATTTTCTTTCAATAGAGAGTTCTAAGGCGAAGGTCTATATTTTGGGGGCTGTGAGCCCAAGTTGTATATAAATGGAAATTCGGATGTTTAAAAAAATAAGGGAAATCAGCGGGTTTGCTGATGTGGATTTATATTCAAAAAATAAAGAGATTAGTTTAGAGAAAAGGTCTTGGGCCTTTGGGATTGATTTGCTAGTTGTTGGCCTTTTATGGAGTTTTTGTTATCTCGTCGGCGGGGCCGTTATCGAAGCTGGTTATACGGATGCTACAGCGGACTACCTCATACCGTTATTTTACTTTTTGTTGCGAGATAGCTTGCCTAATGGTCAAAGCATAGGCAAAAAGTTGATGGATATTAGAGTTATGGACGTCGAAACCGGCTTTTCATGTGACCTTATTCAGTCTTTCTTCCGGAATAGTCTAGGAGTCACATTATTCGTTGTGGACATCTTATATACGCATAAACAGTTTGGTTCCAAAGTAGGTGATATTTGGTCTCGCACAATTGTCACGACAACCAGATGAATAAGCCAATAACATCTATTCTACTCACGCTTATATAGAACGTTGAAAATAAAAGTCAGTTAGATCTGTTCTATAAACAAGAGTGGTTAGTCATGCCTCCTAAATTGCGGAATAGTTAAAGTCGGCTCTTGTCTAATCCTTTCCTTATCAATACCTCTATTTTTCTCCAATCTCTCTATGCCACTGAATGTTTTGCTGATGCTGGAGCACAATCTTGATGTTGAAAGTTATTTGTTTAAGCGAGTTTTTTGGTAGCACCACAGTAGCACCTGAAGTACACATATTTGTTGGCCGTTACCAAACGCAAGGCAAAAAAAAGGGCTTCCTAAAAGGAAGCCCGAAAGTTTTATAACAACTAGTTATTTTTTAGGGAGTTTTCCCTGATTTTCTCTACATGCCTATTGTTTTAATTAGATAATAAAAACAATAGGTTAGGTTTATATTTGGGTTTCTTTAGATTACTATCGTTTTCTCTCTAGGGTAGCACCACGGTAGCACCAGATATGA
>NZ_LWFI01001154.1:0-872 GCF_001635735.1 Oleiphilus sp. HI0067 | reverse complement strand
GAAGACTAGTCACGTCACCAATTTTTGGGTGGCCTTCGAAGGCTTCCAAAAAGTCTGCTTCGCCCATGTTTGCCCAAACGTCTTTCGCCGCTTGATGACACGCTTCGATCGATGCGAAAGGACGTGCTTCAACCATGCCTGCTACCCAGCGTGAGCTGGTGCAGCAGTTTGTGAATGCGAAAGTTGCGTCTTCTGCGTTCAACGCGTTTAGTGCGTCGATTGTGTAAGTTAAATCTGCCATGTTCGTATCAGTCCCTTACTTCGCTTCTGGGTAGCCCCAGAGACGTAAGCGACTGATGCCACCATCTGGGTACATTTTGATGCGAATGTGCGTGAAGTTTGTTTCAGTGTTTTGAACTTCTGCAGTGAAGGTGTGCTCACGGTCTGCGTGAAGCACTGTGCGCGGCATGATTTCAGTCCACTCGATTTGGCTCGCTTCTTTACGACCAGCCGTCAATGCGTCTTGATGTGCATCTTGCTCAAGCATGTCAACGTCAGCAGATTGTTCTGCAGTCAGTACAGCGCCTTCTAGTGAGAAACCGTTAGGGTAGTTGCCTTTAAAGTGGCAAGTGTCTACCAAGATCTTGTTGATGCTGCCTTTTGTCGCAAGCTGAAGAACCAACCAGTCATTGTTGCGATCAACAGTCTCATCGCCAACAGTACGACGACGCTTAGTTTCCCAACCGTCACCCATGTTTACGCCACGCTCTGGCATCACAAGGTTTTGCATGTGGCTGAAGAACATGTCTGAACATACAAGAGGGCGTGCGCCATTTTTGATGTATGCAAGGTCTACTGGCTCGTTTGGTAGGAAGTGTGCAGGATCAACAACGACGTCACCGTATACACGCAAACGTGCAACACCACCGTCT
>NZ_LWFI01001153.1:0-835 GCF_001635735.1 Oleiphilus sp. HI0067 | reverse complement strand
AGCAAGCAACCTCACGCGCCAAGCGTCTCGAAAAGATCGAGTTAGAAGAAATTAAGCCTTCAAGTCGTGTTAGCCCGTTTATTCGTTTCAATCAGGAAAAGAAACTTCATCGCCAATCATTGGTGCTTGAAGGTTTAGCTCATGGCTTCGATGGTGAAACTTTATTTGAAGGCGGCGATATGATTCTCGAAGCTGGAACACGTTTGGCGGTGATTGGAGAAAACGGCGTAGGTAAGACAACCCTACTCCGCTGCTTGATGAACGAGCTTGATGCTAGCGTTGGTACTATTAAATGGGCTGAGAGTGCAAGCCTTGGTTATTGCCCACAAGACAGTACGCGCGACTTTGCAGAAGATATGACTTTGTTCGAATGGATGGGCCAGTGGCGTAAGCCAGGTCAAGATGATCAGTTCATTCGCGGCATTCTGGGGCGCATGCTGTTCTCGTCGAAAGACATCGACAAGAAAGTCTCTGTTTGTTCAGGTGGTGAAAAGAACCGCCTGTTGTTTGGTAAGCTGATTATCGCTGAAACAAATGTGCTAATTATGGATGAGCCAACCAATCACTTGGACATGGAATCGATCGAAGCGTTAAACCTAGCGCTCGAAAATTATCCAGGCACTCTGATTTTTGTCAGCCATGACAGAGAGTTTGTTTCTTCTTTGGCTACACGCATTATTGAAATCAAGGACAACAAGCTAAATGATTTCCAAGGCACTTATGAAGAGTACCTTGCGCGCCAATTAGCACTAGAAACCAAGCGTTAATCGCCTAATTTTGAACAGGGCGTTTGCGTGGCGAGCGCCCTACTCCTTTTTTAGATTCTGCATTTTTG
>NZ_LWFI01001152.1:0-978 GCF_001635735.1 Oleiphilus sp. HI0067 | reverse complement strand
GGAAGCAAAAGTGACTGCACATAGAAACCTTCCTCAGCCATAGTGTTGCCTAAATCTGAAAAGCTATAGGGTGAGTCGCCAAGACCATGCACGAAGAGAATTGCTTTGTTTGAAGGTGCCGAGGGTCTTACTTCAAAGGGCATATTCATCGCTAGCTCTTTTGCATGATCCTCGGAAATATAGGCGCGGTGTTCACGTAACCAACGCTCACTTTCCTCAAGATAATCTGAAAAACTCGGTTGTAGATAATTGTAGTACTGAGCCGATTCATTCATCGGAATATATGGTTTGTGTGCGAGAGCTGAACAGCCAGTCGCCATGCTTAAGATTGTGATGCTTGTGAGTACAGCAAGTAAGCGGTTTCGATTTCTCTTAAGGAGTGTTTTCAAAATGGCTCGTCATCGTTGTTAGGAACACATTTGAATATTGGGACTGAAGAGAACATTTAAAGAGGGTGGGCTGGAAAACAGTATGTCATTGAAATGCATACCGTGTTCTCATGAGAAGTTGAGCTAGTTGCTTATAACTGCAAAACTACAACGCACCAGCAAGATCACTTGGTTCTGCGCGTTTGGTGTAGTCGGCATTAGTTTCAGATACGAGCGACATGAGTGTTGTGCTCATCATGTCGTTTCTGTGTTCGCCAAAGCCTAAAACTTTTGCCCAGTCATGACCAATGATGATGCACATGATGGTATAGGCGATTTGCTCGGTATTGTTTACTTGCGCCTTTTCTAAATAAGTACGAATTTCAGCAAGAAGCTCGTGGTAAACCTCGGCCAAGCGATTTGTCGTTTTATCGGTGTGTTTTGTCTGACCGATTAATCGAAACATCACCTCATTCTGTAGGCTCACCTGATGAAATTCAGCAGAACACAAAAAGCTTAGAATGTCTTCGAGTGAAGGATCTTGGTCGCTCTGAGCACTCGTGGTGATAAATGCATTTAAGGCTTGGCGATAACGCTCTGTAATGCGCTG
>NZ_LWFI01001151.1:0-896 GCF_001635735.1 Oleiphilus sp. HI0067 | reverse complement strand
AGAAAATAAGTGTTTGTCTGCTTTCATATTGGTTAGGTACTGCTGTTAGAGACGCGCATTCTATATCTACTCATGGATTTGACCAAGTGTTTGAAGTGTTAAAATAGATCAAAAAATAATCAATGGCTGCTTTCCTCACAAACTTCTTTGTCCTTGCCGCTGGTGAGGCGTCTCGTTTTGGTTCACCTAAGCAATTGGCAGAACTTCAAGGTGATACACTCTTGCAGCTCGCAGAGAGACGAGTGGAGACCTTAGCACAACGACTTCACGAGTCAGGGTACGAGTCTAAGTCTTATCTGGTTTTAGGAGCGAACAGAGAAAAAATATATTCTGCTGTCGATGCTCAGAAATGGACCGATGTGGTCGTATGTGAGAACTGGAAAGAAGGCATGGCAGCAAGTATTTATGCGGGACTTTCGCATTGTTTATCTCGGAAGAGCTTACTTAATCAAACCCAGCAGGGCACGCTCATTTTGTTGCTTGATCAGCCGGTATTGAATGATTCTGATTTAGTGCGTTTCTTGCTCAATGCTATTCAGAAAAACTGCATGTATGCCTCGGCCTATCCTGATTCGATTGGTCCACCAGTATACTTCCCAAAGCAATCAATGAATGACTTCATGCGGTGGTATGAGAGCGGAGGTAGACGGCCGAAGAAATTTCTTGGCGAACACGATGTAAAAGTTGGCAAAGTAGGGGGTGTTCAACAAGATGTTGATACGCCTGCAGACTTAGCAAATCTCGATAGGCCCGTGGTCTGAGCGCATTGCGAGTATGCTGTAAGGAAGACGCATAGTTAGTATTACGGTGTACAAGATCTATTATGATTGATCAGTAGATTATATTTGGGCGCGTCATTCATTCTTCGTTTGCAAGCTATAGTGATATGCGTGTAT
>NZ_LWFI01001150.1:0-792 GCF_001635735.1 Oleiphilus sp. HI0067 | reverse complement strand
AGAACAATGTACTTATGTGTGTGCCGATGATGCGCATGGCACTGCCATCATGTTACGCGCCGAAAAAGAAGGCATTACACCAGAACAACTAATTGATCGCATCAACCAAGAGCACCAGCGCGACTTTGCTGGATTTTCAGTCGGTTTTGATAACTACTATTCAACGCATTCACCTGAAAACCAAACGCTCGCAGAATCAATCTACACCGCACTAGACAAAAACGGAAAGATCGCCCGTCGTAGCATTACGCAAGCATACGACCCTGAAAAAGAACTGTTCCTAGCAGACCGTTTTGTTAAAGGAACCTGCCCGAAATGTGGCGCTGAAGATCAATATGGTGATAACTGCGAGAACTGCAGTGCAACCTATTCACCAATGGAGTTGATCAACCCTGTTTCTGTAATTTCTGGTGCTACACCAATTGAAAAAGACTCTGAACACTTCTTTTTCAAACTTCCTGAATTCCAAGACTTTTTAAGCGAATGGACACGCAGTGGCACGCTGCAAGATCAAATCGCAAATAAGCTTTCTGAATGGTTAGATGCCGGACTTCAAGAGTGGGATATCTCGCGTGATGCGCCATATTTCGGTTTTGAAATTCCGGAGCAACCAGGCAAGTACTTCTACGTTTGGCTAGATGCTCCGATCGGTTACATGGCGAGTTTCAAAAATCTCTGTGATCGTCGTGACGATCTGGATTTTGACGAATATTGGAAGAAAGACTCAATCACAGAGCTATACCACTTTATTGGTAAAGACATTATCAACTTCCATGCTTTGTTCTGGCCAGC
>NZ_LWFI01001149.1:0-892 GCF_001635735.1 Oleiphilus sp. HI0067 | reverse complement strand
TGTGGAATATGTGTACTAAGAGTATCCCAAGACCGTCCCGATCTAGATTTCAATATCGGCCCATCACGATCGATCAGCACGCGAGCAGGGTAGTAGCGTTCTCCCGCCCATATGCATTCTTTTTTGATTTCGGGATCGAGAGCAAATGCGGAGCGAGATCGTGTCGGTAAGAAGAGAGATATCGCGTAACTAAAATCATCGCCGGCAAAACCTAAGCGAAGACGCGTGCGTTTTGATCTGGGCCTGCCTTGTACTTCTTGCTTGCCACTTTTCATTTGCCAAGTCATGATATGACTGCTTCACGGATTTACGTTGTTTGTGGTAGCGTTCCGCTTGCGAAACAGCCAGCTCCTCAACGTACGTTCGTAATCATCTAACTTACTTGGACTTTTACGGGCTGGATACTTGGGATCAAGTTCTTCGTTGTTGATGTATTTACGCACAGTACTGCGCGAAACTCCGATTCGGCGAGAGATCTCTCGGAAGGGTAAGCCTTCACGGGAGTGTCGCTGTCGAATTACACTTATTAGTGCCACGTTTATCACTCCTAAATCTCCTGCTCAATGGAAGCAGGAATAGGTTTGCACGTGGGTCAAAATTCGATGCAAATATAGGGGGTTAGGGGGTTGATGGGCCAGTTTTGGGTGCAAATCAACACGCTAACTTTGATACCATCTAAAATTTAGAAACTCAATTTGTTAAGGGAAGTTATGAAACTAATCCACGGTTCACTGCTCGCTGGCACAGTACTAAGTACTACCGGATGTATGCAGGCAATGGTCAACTATCAGATGGACCAAGTTAATCAGCAAATTATCATGGAGTCCGGGGCATCAGTCGGCCAACACGCCAACCTAAGTGACCCTAAGTATGTACAGCTAGCTCAAATCTT
>NZ_LWFI01001148.1:0-2626 GCF_001635735.1 Oleiphilus sp. HI0067 | reverse complement strand
GTTGTAGTCGCCTTTCTCATTGATCTTATTCATAAGATCAGCTTGTTCAGCGTTCATGTAAGAAAGCAATGCTTCTTCAAATGCTACAACTTTGTTCACTGGTACATCATCAAGGAAACCTTCATTGGCTGCGTAAAGTACAACACCCATTTCAGCAACGCTCTGCGGGCTATACTGCTTCTGCTTCATGAGCTCTGTTACACGTTGACCGTGCTCCAATTGCTTACGAGTTGCTTCGTCAAGGTCAGAAGCAAACTGAGCAAACGCTGCAAGCTCACGATATTGAGCAAGTGCTAGACGGACGTTACCGCCAAGTTTCTTAATAATTTTGGTCTGAGCTGCACCACCTACACGAGATACCGAAATACCTGCGTTCATCGCTGGACGAATACCAGCGTTAAATAGGTTAGTTTCTAGGAAGATCTGACCATCAGTGATCGAAATTACGTTAGTGGGTACGAATGCAGATACGTCACCACCTTGTGTTTCGATAACTGGTAGCGCTGTCAAAGAACCTGTTTGGCCTTTAACTTCACCATTAGTGAACTGCTCTACGTACTCTTCACTAACTCGCGATGCACGCTCTAGAAGACGTGAGTGCAAGTAGAATACGTCACCAGGATATGCTTCACGACCTGGTGGACGACGAAGAAGCAATGAAATTTGACGGTATGCCCAAGCTTGCTTAGTCAAATCATCAAATACGATCAATGCATCCTGACCACGGTCACGGAAGTATTCACCCATTGTAGTACCAGCGTATGGCGCTAAGAAAAGCATTGCTGCTGGATCTGCTGCACCCGCCGCAACGATGATGGTGTGATCCATTGCACCGTGCTCTTCAAGCTTACGTACTACTGCTGCGATAGAAGACTGCTTCTGACCAACCGCTACGTAGATGCACTTAACGCCTGTACCTTTTTGGTTGATGATTGCATCAATTGCAATCGCAGTTTTACCTGTTTGACGGTCACCGATAATCAACTCACGCTGACCACGACCGATTGGCACCATTGAGTCAATTGACTTAAGACCGATTTGAACTGGCTCGTCAACAGACTTACGCGCGATTACGCCTGGTGCAACGACTTCGATAGGAGCCGTCATGTTTGTTTCGATAGGACCTTTGCCATCGATTGGGTTACCAAGTGCGTCAACAACACGGCCGAGAAGCGCTTCACCGATTGGCACTTCCAAAATACGACCAGTACAACGTACTTTCTGACCTTCTGCTAGGCCATTGTAGTCACCTAATACAACGACACCTACAGAATCACGCTCAAGGTTAAGCGCCATACCGTAAACACCGTTTTCAAATTCAACCATCTCACCGTACATTACTTCGGCAAGACCATGAACTAGAACGATACCGTCAGATACGCTGACGATCGTGCCCTCGTTTTGGGCTTCAGAAGAAACATCGAGCTGCTCGATGCGCTTCTTAATGATTTCGCTGATTTCAGCTGGGTTTAGCTGTTGCATGCTTTTAAATCCTCAAATCTGAATCCGCTACCTAAGCACTTACTGCTTCTGCAAGTTTGGCTAATTTGCCTTTCACAGATGCATCAATAACTAGGTCGTTCGCGCGAATAATTGCGCCACCTAACAATGACTCATTGGTCGTTGTTGATAGGTTTACTTTACGATCTAGTTTCTTGCTCAATGCTTGTGCCAGCTTCTCTTGTTGTTCACTACCCAAGTCGTATGCACTTTCTACTTCTACGTCTACTGACTGCTCAAGTTGCGCTTTAAAAGCTTCGAATAACTCTGAAATCTCAGGCAACAATGCAATGCGATTGTTTTCTGATAATACGTGAATCAGGTTACGCGCTTCTTGATTCAAAGCATCGCCGCATACATCACAAAATGTATCGGCTTTCGCTTTGCTAGTTAGTGCAGGGTGATCGAGAACAACAACCATATTCTCTTCCTTCGCTACCGCAGAAGCTGCAGCTAGCATACTTGACCAAACGTCAAGGCTATCAGTTGCTTTTGCTGCTTCAAATGAAGCTTTAGCGTAAGGTCGGGCAATCGTGATTGACTCTGCCATCATCCACTCTCAATAGTTAAATTTCAGAGGCAAGCTGGTCTAGTAACGCGCTGTGCTTGCTTGCATCGATTTCTGCGCCAAGAATCTTCTCTGCACCTGCTAATGCAACTGCTGATACTTCTGCACGTAGTTCTTCACGTACACGATTCTTTTCTTGCTCAATTTCTGCTTGCGCTGCATTCAGAAGACGATCGCCTTCAGTTTTTGCAGTTTCTTTAGCCTCGTCAACGATTTGGCTAGCACGCTTGTTCGCTTGCTCAATAAGCTCAGCTGCTTTAGTTTTTGNTTCTTTCAATTCTTCATCTGCTTTTTGTTGAGCAAGTTCCAAATCTTTTGAAGCACGGTCAGCTGCAGCTAAACCATCGGAAATCTTCTTTTCACGCTCTTGCATGGCAGCCATGATTGGCGGCCATACATATTTCATGCAGAACAACACGAAAACAGCGAAGAAGATTATTTGTCCTATAAGTGTGTAATTAAGATTCACACCAATAACCTCGCTTTGTTGCCGGTTTACTTAGTCAGAAATACTTAAACCTTAATGGATTAAGCACCAACACCTGGAGCAACTACGAA
>NZ_LWFI01001147.1:0-1756 GCF_001635735.1 Oleiphilus sp. HI0067 | reverse complement strand
AAGGAAACGTAGCAGAATGCTTGCCAACTCTAGAAAGTTTAAAAAATCAATTTATAAACAACAACTTAAGGGGATAACAAAAATAGAGTAGAATGCGTTGCAGTAGATAATGCCCAACAAGTGATCAAGGCGCACCAGCTTGAAACACACATAAGACTGTTCTCTCACTACTTTCACATGAAACGCAAACCTCGAAGTAGAGAACACTATAAAGTTAATCCCAGCTCTAATTTTCAGGTAAAAAAAAGCCAGTACATTTCTGTACTGGCTTTTCGTATTAGACTCACCTCAAATGAATGAAGCGTCTTAACGCTTATTTGAACTCATCAAAAATTGCATTCAAGGTCTCACTTGGGCGCATCGCTTTTGAAGCCAATTCGAAGTCAGGGTTGTAGTAACCGCCAATCTCGATTTCTTGACCCTGAACATCAAGTAGTTCTTGCACAATCTTGGCTTCGTCTGCGCGAAGCTGCTCTGCGAGCTTAGTGAATTTCGCTTTCAACTCAGCGTCATCGTCTTGCGCTGCCAAGGCTTCTGCCCAGTACAGAGCAAGATAGAAATGACTGCCACGGTTATCGATCTCACCCGCCTTACGAGAAGGTGATTTGTTCTCATCAAGGAAGACTTCAGTCGCTTTATCAAGCGTACTTGCAAGCACTTTCGCGCGAGGGTTATCCGTTTTGTCACTCAAATCTTCGAGTGATACCGCAATCGCTAAAAACTCACCTAACGAATCCCAACGCAAATGGTTTTCTTCATTGAATTGCTGAACGTGCTTCGGCGCAGAACCACCAGCACCTGTTTCAAACAAACCCCCACCAGCCATCAATGGCACGATAGAGAGCATTTTTGCACTTGTACCTAATTCAAGAATTGGGAACAAATCCGTTAGATAATCACGTAATACGTTACCAGTCACTGAGATCGTGTCTTTACCGCGAATCAGACGCTCCATGGTTAAGCGAATCGCTTGGTCTGGCGAAAGGATACGGATGTCGAGACCTTCAGTATCATGTTCCTTCAGGTACATTTCGACTTTAGAGATCATCGATGCATCATGTGGACGCTCTGGGTCTAACCAGAATACTGCAGGCATACCGCTAGCACGTGCACGAGTAACGGCTAATTTCACCCAATCTTGGATTGGAAGATCTTTTGTCTGGCACATACGCCAAATATCACCCTTCTCAACATCGTGAGAAAGCAAGACATTGCCCGCATCATCAATAACACGAATAGTTCCATCTGCTTCAAGCTCAAATGTCTTATCGTGCGAACCATATTCTTCTGCTTTTTGAGCCATCAAACCAACGTTTGGAACCGTGCCCATAGTCACTGGATCAAAGTTATCGTGATGCTTACAGAAGTTGATAATTTCTTGGTAAATAGTCGCGTAGGTACTCTCTGGAATCACCGCTTTGGTATCTTTTAACTTACCATCGGTGCCCCACATCTTACCGCCGATACGGATCATTGCGGGCATAGAAGCATCAACGATCACGTCGCTAGGAACGTGTAAGTTTGAAATACCCTTGTCTGAATCAACCATAGCGAGTTCAGGACGATCTTCGTAACACTTACGAATATCTTCTTCAATTTCAGAACGCTGCGAATATGGAAGAGACTGAATTTTCTGGTGAACATTTCTTAAACCATTGTTCGCGTTCACACCGAGCTTTTCAAAGGTTTCTGCGTGCTTTTCAAAGACTTCTTTAAAATATACTTTTACAGCATGGCCAAAGACGATCGGGTGAGA
>NZ_LWFI01001146.1:0-1860 GCF_001635735.1 Oleiphilus sp. HI0067 | reverse complement strand
CTAGCACTGCGAGTAGGTTAAATAAGTTAGAGCCGATGATATTGCCAAGAGCAAGGTCATGGTGACCCTTCAATGCGCTAGCAATCGATGCCGCTAATTCGGGCAAGCTTGTACCTATCGCGACAATGGTTAAACCGATGATCAAATCGCTAATTCCAAGCGAACTTGCTATGCCACTTGCCCCCCAAACGAGCATTCTTGAACTTAAGATAAGGGCTGCAATGCTTCCGACCAAAATCGTGATCGCTTTGGTTTGAGCCATGGGTTCATTGTCTTGTACTTCCTCAGGTAATTCTGAAGAAGAGGAAGAGAGTTTAGCGAGTGCGATGAGCGAGATGAGGAGTATGCCAATAAGGATCAAGCCATCGTTGAAATCGAGCAGGCCGTCAATGATAACAATCGTTGCGAGCGCTGTTGCGATCAAAAGTATAGGTAGTTCAATTTTTAGTATTCCGAGCTTAATCGGAATAGCAGAAATGAGCGTAGTTACACCGAGCACTAGTGCTATGTTCGCAATGTTGGAGCCGAAAGCGTTTCCAACGGCGAGTGTGCTGGCTCCTTCGAGGGCTGCCATGCCTGATACGATAAGCTCGGGAGCGGATGTGCCAAATGCGACGATGGTTAGACCAACAAGCATCGGTGTCATGCCAAGGTTGAGTGCCGTGGCTACCGCACCTTCAACAAATTTGTCCGCACTCCAAATTAAAATTATCAAACCGATAATTACGGCTAAACTGAATACTAACAATGGGTATTGCTCTTATAAGGTTTTGTTAAAGCGCGCATTTTGCGAGACTTACCGGTACAGTGCAAGTAATAAGACCTGTAATTGCTTTGTTTAGTTTTTACTTGTAAATGCTTTCTTGAGGTCGCTACAATCAGACGCCTCAAAGGAACACTAGAATAAATTAGGAAATCGCTTGTCCTCCTATATAGAAGTCGAAAATCTTAGCTTCTCCCGCGGGTATAGAAAAATCTTCAATGGCCTCAGTCTGAGCATTCCGAGAGGAAAAGTGACGGCGATTATGGGGCCTAGTGGTATTGGTAAAACAACACTCCTCAAGCTCATTGGTGGTCAGCTGCGACCAGAGGGTGGTCGAGTATTGGTAGATGGCCAAGACTTCCAAACCTTAGGTCGCGACGAGTTATTTAAAGCGCGCGCCAAAATGGGCATGCTTTTTCAGAGTGGGGCGCTTTTTTCTGATCTGACCGTCTATGAAAACGTCGCGTTTCCTTTGCGTGCCCACACTAAACTTCCTGAGGATATGATTCGTGACATCGTGATCATGAAGCTCAATGCTGTGGGTTTGCGTGGTGCGCGTGATATGAAGCCTTCAGAGCTTTCTGGAGGTATGACTCGTCGTGTTGCTCTCGCGCGTTCAATCGTTCTTGATCCTGCCTTAATTATGTATGACGAGCCTTTTGCGGGGCAGGACCCGATCGCAATGGGAGTTCTTGTGCAGCTAATTCGTTTATTAAACGACACCCTAGGCCTAACGAGCGTTCTTGTTTCTCATGATATTGCTGAGTCATTGAGTATTTGTGATCACGCGATTGTTATTGCCGATGGTCGCGTGATTGGAGCGGGCTCTCCTGAAGAATTACGTCGTTCTGATTCTGCCTTAGTTAAGCAATTTGTTAACGGTTTACCTGACGGGCCTGTGCCATTTCATTTTCCTGCGCGAGATTATAAAGATGACTTGCTTGGTGTGGATGATTCAGACCTGCTCGGTTTAGGGGGTAGTCGTGGTTAAGTCCATTCAAAAGCTCGGGCGTACAGGTATTGAATTTATTTCGGCTCTCGGTCGTTCAGGCGTGTTTTTATTGCGCGCCATTATGGGCTTAAGTTTCACTCGTAAA
>NZ_LWFI01001145.1:0-1707 GCF_001635735.1 Oleiphilus sp. HI0067 | reverse complement strand
CATCTGGCGAGGCACCTTAGCTTGCTTAGCAACCTTTGCGTTAGCAGCAAGATGCAGCTGCTCACCATGCGTTGGAATGACGAGAGAAGGCTGCACCCATCCGTATAAATCAAGCAAATCTTGCTCACTTGGGTGACCACTCGCATGAATCGTTCTAGATGTGTTGTACTTCGTAATCACGGATATCTTTTTCTGTTCCAATTGCTCGATCAAACGATGAATATGCTCTTCATTCCCTGGAATCACAATAGAGCTAAATATCACAGTATCACCCTCTTCCAGCTCAAGATCTCGGAATTGATTCCTTGCCAGTCGTGATAGTGCCGCACGCGGCTCGCCTTGACTGCCTGTCGCGATGATCAATATTTCTTCTGACGGCAAATACCCGATCTGATGCGGAGAATACAACAAGCCATCAAGCTCGCTAGGCCAGTAACCAGCAGCTTTTGCGTGACGATGCATGGTATGAAGAGATCTCCCCAATAAGGCAACATAGCGTCCGGTATCTTTGGCAACCTTAAATAGCGTTATTAAGCGCGCGATGTTACTTCCGAAACACGTCACCAACACTCTACCCGACTGCTCACTGACGTGATCAAATAAGCCTTGATAACATGCGCCCTCGGAAACACTTCTACCAGAACGGTCAGCGTTGGTAGAGTCGCAAACCATTGCAGCAATGTTCTCACTCGCTAATTGCTTAAAAGGTAGCGGGTCAAAGGGCTTGCCTACGACAGGATCAAAATCGATTTTCCAATCACCGGTATGAAAAACTGAACCTACTCTGGTTCTGATCATAAGACTATATGACTCAGGCATTGAGTGCGTTAATGCCAACCACTGAACCTCGAATGGGCCAATCTGCTCTGTCGAACCGTCATCGACGATATGAACAGGTATATCTAATTCTTTGCGCGACTCCGCTAATTTATGACGCAAACATAGGGCGGTGAATCGAGTTGTATACACTGGACATTTGAATCGAGACCATAGATCGACCAACGCTCCGAGATGATCCTCATGCGCATGTGTGATTACGATGCCTGCTAAGGCATCAGCACGCTGTGCAATAAAACTTGGGTCTGCACTTATTCTGTCGAACTTCTTTGTAAGCGCGTCTTCGTCATTCTGCGGATTATTGGCATGAATCGCACTGAGACTCTCGCTAAAACTTACGCCGCAATCAACCATTAACCACGCATCATCATGACTGTAGAGATTCATGTTCATGCCAATTTCTCCAGTTCCACCTAAAGGTAAGTACCAAAATTGGCGATGATTAGCCGCGTATGAATTAGAAATAATCGACTCCTATTTGCAGTTGAGGGTAAGACAAATCACGATTAGGGGGTCTTACGAATCAGACCCTTAGAAAGTTCATGCCTAAGCAATATAGAGAAAGTATAAAAGCTAATTAGCAGTATGAGGAAAAATGTTAGACATATGTCTGAAGACGCGCTCAGCTCGACCACCTTCCGTGATTCTCAAAAATATTCTAGTGTTAGCTCAGTAAGAGTACTCAGATAACTAGATAATTTCTAAGATGTTGAGCTAGCGTTAACTTTACCCAAAAGAATAAACTTAACGCTGCAAGATTTGCCACAGCACTCTCCACCTGATACCTTCACAAGATTAATAATCTGAAATTATCTGGTCCCCTATGAAATCAACTAAACTATTTTCGAACTTGTTGCTTTATATTTTTGT
>NZ_LWFI01001144.1:0-28091 GCF_001635735.1 Oleiphilus sp. HI0067 | reverse complement strand
CCTAGGTTTGATTCGCGCGGTTGAGAAATTCGATCCTGAGCGCGGTTTCAGATTCTCAACATATGCTACTTGGTGGATTCGTCAAACCATCGAGCGCGCAATCATGAACCAAACACGCACCATCCGTTTGCCGATTCATGTTGTGAAAGAATTGAATTTATATTTGCGCGCTCGATGGTTTGACGAATCCACCAAGTAGCATATGTTGAGAATCTGAAACCGCGCTCAGGATCGAATTTCTCAACCGCGCGAATCAAACCTAGGTTACCTTCTTCAATGAGATCTAGAAGAGTCAAACCGCGATTAACGTATCGACGCGCAATTTTTACAACTAAGCGCAAGTTACTTTCAATCATGCGCTTACGACCAGCTTCATCTCCTTTCTGAGCAAGGCGCGCAAAATGCACCTCTTCCTCAGCTGATAGAAGAGGAGAAAAACCGATCTCATTTAAATACATTTGAGTCGCATCAAGTTGACGACTTGCGGCTGCATCTCCGCGAGTTCCTGTACGACGGCTATCGATAGATGTAACTACCGATGCANTATCTTCCTCATGCTGTGAATTTCCATTGTCTGAACCAAAACCGAACTGCTCTGCTTCAAATAAAGTATCTCTTTCTGCTGCCATGGTGTTTCTCCGCTTTTTATTGTCTATTCCGTTTTCAGGAATAACCTAGCTGTTTCTTAATCGCCCTCTTATGAAGGCATCTATCTTTTTGGCAAGTACTTTTCCGGGTTGACCGGCTGACCATCCTTACGAATTTCAAAATGAAGCATAGGCTTTTGGCCTTTCGTACCCATTGTTGCAATTCGTTGACCACGCCGGACAGGTTCACCCTCTTTTACCAGCATCGTCTGGTTGTGCCCATAAGCACTTAGGAATCGATCGCTGTGGTTAATGATTATAAGATTTCCATAACCTAAGAGACCGTTCCCTGCATATACAACTTCTCCCGAAGCTGCTGCATTAACGTCATCGCCGACGGCACCTCCTATATCAATGCCTTTGTTGATATCCCGACTGCGTGAGTTCACAGAATACTTCGCAAGGATCAGGCCAACATGAGGCCACGCCCAAGTTATGTTATTGGAATTATTGAGATTTTTGTTCTTTGTCGATTTGTAACGAGATTCAGGTTTTCGTTTACGTTTTGTTACATTTGAAGAACCAGAAGGCGAAGAGCTGGCAGAATTTGAGGCCGACTGGATGGCTGAAGCACTCACTTCCAAGTCTATTTTTTGACCAACAAAAACGGTATATGGCGATTTTATGTTGTTAGCACTTGCTAACTCTTTGTAGTCACGTCCGTAGCGCCACGCGATCTTGTATAGCGTTTCACCGGACTGAACCACATGAGTTCCAAAATACACCGGAGGGTTAAAGTTTTTATTGTAGTAAATGTCTGGAGAAGTGCACGCCGATAATGCAAAAAAAACCAAGATACATTTGGTTACAGAAAGAGCTTTGCGCCAAAAGACGTCAATTTCTCGTACACCAAACATGAGTTTTTCGTTCAACATATCGACCTTAAATATAACCTAAAGAAATATAAAAATATTTTTATATTTCTTTATATTTTACATAAGTAGAGTTCGTTTTAAGAAGTGCCGCTAAGTACCTATTATTTAAGTACTTTTTTATTTTGAAAACAATTGCAAAAGTGTTACCAAAATACTCGAGTGTTCCGTTACGTAACACTAGTTTGCATTCCGCTCTAGTCTATTTATAACAACTAATATGAGCAAAATTGAGCCTACTCCAACAACAAACCAAATCGCTGCCAACCCTATTTGAGGATCGCCGACTAATTGAGCATAGTCTGCTGGCCATAATACGCCTTCTAGATGAGCAACATTCTCGCCCTTACTATTTAATCGGTAGCTTAGTACTTCTCTCCAAGGCCAGATCTTCTGAATTGACCCCAACATTAGTCCAGTCAAAAAACTGAGGCATATTGTTCTGTATAGATGTAACAGATGAGCAATAATTCTTGCCCCCAGAATTAAACCCAACAAACACCCCAAGACAAAACAAGCGAGAACACTTAGTTCAAAACTTTTCACTGAGCCAAGGATGAAAGTGTAAGTACCTAGAAGTAATAACAAAAAGCTCCCCGACACCCCTGGCAACAACATTGCAAATATCGCAATGAAACCAGAGATAAACGCACCCAAAAGATTGAATTCAAGCGAAAAAAATCGACCGCTCGCAATAAACATCGCCAACCCAACCCCTAATACCAGTGCAATGCATTCACTGCCTCTCCAGCGATCCATACTGCTTCCCATGATCCACACTGAAGCCGCAATAAGACCACAGAAAAAAGACCATAAAGGAATAGGGTGACTAACAATAACTTCAGAAATAAAGGAAGCGAGCAAAAAGATACTACTGAGAATACCCGAGAGCAAAATCAACAAGAACAATGCGTCGATCTCTTGAAAAAACTGCTGAATAGACCTGTGTTGTAGAAGCTTTCGCAGGGCAGGAAGTACAGAGTTAATACTTGATAGCAGTCGCTCGTATATCCCAGTTATAAATGCAATTGTTCCACCGGAGACGCCGGGTACTATATCCGCTGCGCCCATCATAATGCCACGCAAAAATATTAGCACCCAATGCATAGATTCTCCTTTAGCTTAGCGAACAACACCCGGCAAAAATGGTACAAACATTACCGGCTCAATGACGTCTTTCAAGAATTGCTCACCTCTACGCGTCACAATAGTCAAATTTTGCTGCACATCGCCTAAAGGCACGATCATCTTGCCACCATCTTTCAACTGACGAAGTAACTCAAGGGGAATCTCTTTCGGTGCGGCAGTCACCATAATTGCATCAAACGGCGCTTGCTCGGGCCAACCAATGCCGCCATCAGCATGACGGCTGTATATATTGCGATAACCTATTCGTTCAAAACGCTGACGCGCTTTATTCAATAATGGAGAGATGCGTTCGACCGTATAAAGCTCATCAACGACTTGAGACAAAATAGCGGCTTGATATCCAGACCCTGTTCCCAACTCCAGCACTCTACGAGGCTGATGCTGAACGAGTAACTCCGTCATTCTTGCGACAATATATGGCTGCGAGATGGTTTGATTATGTCCGATAGGTAAAGCAGTGTCTTCGTATGCTCGATGCGACAGCGCTTCATCTAAGAAAATATGTCGAGGTGTATCAGCGATTGCCTCCAGAACACGCTCATCAGCAATACCCTTATCGCGCAAACGCTGAACCAACCTCAGACGCGTTCGGCGAGAGGTCATTCCGATGCCTTCAATACTCTGCTCTGGCATTAAGACTTCTCTTTCACGGCTTGTTGCAAGGTCGCAAGCGCTGTATGCGAAGTCATATCGGCATGAATAGGTGATACGGAAACGTAACCATTAGATACAGCATGAAAATCAGTACCTTCCCCCGCATCATCACCCTCACCAGCAGTAGAAATCCAGAGACGCTCTTTGCCTCGTGGATCTGAAAACTGCTCAGGCGGCTTCCCTTTTGCTCGGTGACCAAGACGCGTGATCTTTAAGCCATTTAGCTGTTCATAAGGCACATCAGGAACGTTAACGTTGAGAATAGTTCGTGGAGGTAAAGTCGAGAAGATGTCGTTTTCCAATATATCGCGAACCACTTTTGCGACAGTCTCGTAATGCCAGTTTCCGCGATTTACGAGTGATGCGGCTATGGCAGGTTTTTCTAAAAAACGCCCCTCTAAAGCAGCCGCAACAGTCCCTGAATAAAGTACATCATCACCTAAGTTCTCATGGGTATTGATACCGGAAACAACTCGCTCAACATCTCCATTAGTCAAAGCAGTCAAACCAACGTGAACGCTATCAGTTGGCGTACCATCAACACATTGAAAACCATTTCGAAGAGTCGTGACTTTTAAAGGTCTTGATAAAGTGAGAGATCCACTGGCTCCACTATGATCACGATCAGGAGCAACAACAGTAATTTCGGCTATTTTGCTAAGCTCGTCAGCCAAACAGTGCAAACCTTCTGCATTCACACCGTCATCATTAGATAGTAACAATTTCATTTTAATTCTCTATCACTGCTCTGCCATCTGACGTGTTGAGGCATCTTCTAAATCAAATAGCTCGCTCAACAAACTCGTAGCAAAAGCGCCTGGCATTAAATTGAAATGAAGCGTCAACGCATCATCATCAAAACTCCAGGAAAAATTCTCAGCTGGCATTCTATATGGCCGCCTAGCTAAGGTCATTCTATTCTTATGCAATCCTCGCACTAGTTCAGGATATTGTGCAAAAAACGCATTTTCTTCGTCCGTTTTAGGCGCGAGCCCTGGCGCATCATCTCCGTACAAAGGACCATCCGAGGCGACAAGCCAGGTCCCGTCTTGTACTTTATCCGCCAACATAATATTAAACAGATAGGAACGCACAGCCGATAGGTAAAACGATCTTTGCGAACGAGAGACTTTTATTTCGCCGGCAAACCAACGCTTAGCACGCTCTAAATTTTGATTATCACGCCCGAAGCGCTGAACACCAAAGTAATTAGGAAATCCATGCTCACGTATATATTCAAGACCAGACAATAAATCAGCAGTTTGCGAAACTCCGCGAACGACTAATCGAAAATAATTGCCGACATGTTCACCACGACGAAGTTTTTTATTATGCCTAGCAAGCTCAACTAACCGAACACCCTCAATTCCGCTAAGATCTATCGAATCAAACTGGCGATTACGCACATACACACTAAACCACTGACGAGTGACCGCCCAACGATCTTTCATGCCCGAATAACTGACATCCATTGGTTTAACGCCAAAATAATGCGCTAACTGCTTCGCGATGAACTCGGTATTCTGGCCAGTCTTTTCGATAAATAAATATAAATGCTCACCCTCACCAGAAAATTCCATCGTCATTTTCTCTTCCACATAAAAATCTTGTGGCGTCGCCTTATATGTAGCTTTTAACCAAACGCTACTGCTTGCTCTTGGGAGAGAATTCACACGCTTACCTGCCTCATAAGCATGACGCTCGCATCACAGGCAATACCCTCTTTTCTGCCTGTAAATCCGAGCTTTTCAGTCGTCGTCGCTTTAACACTCACACGATCCACATCTATCCCTAGATCTTCAGCGATACATTGACGCATATTATCAATATGGGGCAACATCTTCGGCGCTTGGGCGATAATCGTGCTGTCCAAGTTATTCACCGAAAAGCCTTTTGATTGAATCAAATCATTTACCGCTCTGAGTAAAAAACGGCTATCTGCTCCCGACCATTCGTCATCAGTATCTGGAAAATGCTTACCTATATCTCCTAAGGCTAAAGCACCTAGCATTGCATCACAGATCGCATGCAACAACACATCACCATCTGAATGCGCCTTTAAACCAAAGCTATGAGGAATTCTCACGCCGCCAAGAGTAACGAACTCTCCATTCTCGAACGCATGTACGTCATAGCCCGTACCCACTCTAAGATCAGGCGTCATATTTGTTTTCTCATTTACGGTATTTGTACTTTCTAGTGCAGCCAAATCTTCAGGCTTTGTGACCTTAATATTGCTCGACCGTCCTTCTACAAGTAGCGGAGAGTGCCCTGCAAACTCCATCGCTGAAGACTCATCAGTAATTTGTACTTCTTTCTTTAAAGCAGAGCGTAAAGCATCACGTAAAAGCGCATAAGGGAATGCTTGGGGAGTCTGTGCGCGCCAAATTATGTTGCGATCGAGCGTTGAATCCACCCGACCATTCTTGGAACATTTAATTGTATCAACCGAGGGAAGCGCTAATAACGCACCATCTGGTGCATCCAATAATGACTTTTCTAGTAACTCTAACTCATGTTCAGTAATCAAAGGACGAGCGGCATCGTGAACCCAAACCCAATCATGATCCGCAGCCTTATCAGATAAAGCCATTAACCCTGCTAGAACGGTATCTGCTCTTTCATCACCGCCAACAAACCTTATGCACTTGTTGGTAACATCAACAGGTAGAGAATTAAAATAGGAGTCGTCAGACCTTAAACCTACCAACACGGTTTCAAAGCGAGGTTTTGCAGTCATTGCTTCTATTGTTCGAGCAATGATCGTTTGTCCATCAATGTTAAGATATTGCTTTGGAATGGTGGACCCCATTCGAGATCCGATACCAGCGGCGGGTAGAATGAGCCAGTGCTTCGGCTCAGAATTGCGTTTTACCATGCAGAATGTTCATCAATGATCGCTTGAATTGACCACCATAAAGAAGGTCTCGTTTCGACCAATCATACCAAGGTCTACGCGTGCGCGCTCCTCTATTACTTCATAACCTTTCTTAAGATTTGTTACTTTCGCGTCTAAGCGCCCATTTCGCTCTTCCAGCTCAAGATTCGCAACACGCAATACATCTACTTTTTCTTGCAATTGCCACACCTCAAATATGCCGCCTTCGCCAGCCCACAGCCTGAACTGAAGCACGACCGTTGCCAACAACAAGAAACCCCACAACAACTTCATTTACAATCCGATAAAAACTAAAAATATGGTGAACAAAAATAACAAACCTATGAGTTCACTCTAGCCTAGAATCGGCATCACGCTAGCCTAAAATTCATGTCCAAATTGAAATAATTCTCTACTAGCGAGAGCTAAAAAAAGGGCTAAACTGCCCTTCTTTTTTGCTTAAAACTAAGCTCACTTAAAGCGCTAAGCAAGCTCAGTTTGAACAGGCCAATTATTGGCCTTTGATTTCCGAACGACCTTTATAAGGTGCTGCTGAGCCAAGTTTTTCCTCAATACGCAGCAAGCGATTGTACTTAGCAACACGGTCAGAGCGACATAGCGAGCCTGTCTTGATCTGACCGGCACATGTACCTACTGCCAAATCAGCAATAGTCGTATCTTCGGTTTCACCTGAACGGTGAGAGATCACTGCGGTGTAGCCTGCATCTTTCGCCATTTGAATTGCATCAAGCGTCTCACTCAAGCTACCAATTTGGTTGAACTTGATAAGAATTGAGTTACCGATGCGCTCATCGATACCACGCTTAAGAATCTTAGTGTTAGTCACGAACAAGTCATCACCAACTAGCTGTACTTTGTCACCAAGTACTTTTGTTTGATAAGCCCAACCAGCCCAATCAGATTCATCTTGACCATCTTCAATAGAAACAATTGGGTAAGCATCACAAAGCTCTGCTAAGTAATCAGAGAAGCCTTCAGCAGAGAAGACTTTACCTTCACCGCTTAGATCGTACTTTCCGTCTTTGTAGAATTCAGAAGATGCACAATCTAGCGCGAGTGTAATGTCATCACCTAGAGCGTAGCCGGCATCGGCAACAGCCGTTTTAATGACTGCCAATGCATCAGCATTAGACGCTAAGTTAGGCGCAAAACCACCTTCATCACCAACAGCTGTGTTCAAGCCTTGAGATTGCAACACTTTCTTCAATGCGTGGAAAATTTCAGCACCCGCACGAAGCGCTTCAGCGAACGTAGGCGCAGATACTGGTTGCACCATAAATTCTTGGATATCAACATTGTTATCTGCGTGCTCACCACCGTTCAGGATATTCATCATTGGAACAGGCATCGAGTATTGACCAGACGTACCGTTCACATCAGCGATGTGTTCATACAATTCAACACCCTTCGCTTGCGCTGCTGCTTTTGCAGCCGCAAGAGAGACTGCCAAAATCGCATTTGCGCCAAGCTTTGCTTTGTTCTCTGTACCATCAAGATCAATCATGATCTGATCAAGTTCACGCTGAGCCGTCACATCTTTACCGACTAACGCGGCACGAATGTCTTCGTTAATACCAGCAACCGCTTTCAATACACCTTTACCAAGGTAACGCGACTTATCACCATCACGAAGCTCTAAAGCTTCACGTGATCCAGTCGAGGCACCAGAAGGCGCACAAGCCGTACCAACAACACCAGACTCAAGAATAACGTCGGCTTCCACTGTTGGGTTGCCGCGTGAGTCCATAACCTCACGGCCTTTAATATCAGCGATCTGAAACATTTGTACTTATCTCCAAGTATTACTTTTATGGACTGTTAAACAGTATCCAAAGGTTCAAAATTCTTCACGAGTTCGTCAATAGCTTTGACGCGCTCTAAAAATGGTTCTAATTGCTCAAGTCGCAATGCACAAGGGCCATCACACTTAGCTTGGTTAGGGTCGGGATGCGCCTCTAAAAATAATCCGGCCAACCCTTGCGACATACCTGCGAGCGCTAAATCGGTCACTTGCTCGCGACGACCACCTGCAGAATCAGCACGTCCGCCCGGTTGTTGAAGTGAATGCGTCACGTCAAAGAAAACTGGATATTCGAAGCCCTTCATCACGCCAAAACCCAACATGTCCACAACAAGATTGTTGTAGCCAAAGCTCGATCCGCGTTCACATAAAATCAGCTGGTCATTTCCCGCTTCAACACATTTATTCAATATGTGCTTCATCTCTTGAGACGCGAGAAATTGTGCTTTCTTAATATTAATAACTGCATTAGTCTGAGCCATCGCGGTCACAAGGTCTGTTTGGCGCGACAGGAATGCAGGCAATTGAATAATGTCACAAACCTCAGCAACCGGTGCTGCTTGATAGGGCTCATGCACATCTGTAATCACAGCAACGTTAAACGTGTTTTTTACTTCTTCAAAAATACGGAGCCCTTCTTCCATACCTGGACCACGGAACGAAGTAATCGAAGAACGATTTGCTTTATCAAACGACGCTTTAAAAACGTAAGGAATATTTAGTTTTTGGGTGACTTCTACGTACTTCTCAGCAATTTGAAGTGCCAGATCTCTTGATTCCAGCACATTCATCCCACCAAATAACACGAAAGGTTTGTCGTTCGCGATTTCGATATCGCCAACCTTCACTACTTTTTGGCTCATACCGCCTACCTTATCTCTCTCGCCAAAGCCTCTAAGCTTTTTTGTTCTGAATCGCCGCTTTTACGAAACCTTCAAACAAACCGTGGCCATCACGCGGAGTAGACGTGAACTCTGGGTGGAATTGGCACGCAACGAACCAAGGATGTTCTGGTGCTTCCACAACTTCAACCAACGCACCATCCATCGAACGACCAGAGACAATAAGTCCGGCCTCTTTTAGCTTTGGAAGTAAGTTATTGTTTACTTCATAACGATGACGATGACGCTCATTGACAACTTCTTTGCCATAAGCGGTTGCAACGGTAGAACCAGGCTCCAAGCGACAGTCCTGCGCACCTAAGCGCATGGTACCACCAAGATCAGAACTATCAGTACGTTGTTCGACACTTCCGCTCTGGTCTTGCCATTCAGTGATCAAACCAACCACTGGATTAGCACTTTCTGAATCAAACTCCGTACTGTTTGCGCCTTCTAAACCTGCAACATGGCGCGCATATTCAATAACTGCCACTTGCATACCCAAGCAGATACCTAAATAAGGCACCTTATTTTCACGCGCATATTTAACCGTTTGGATCTTTCCTTCTACACCACGATTTCCGAAACCACCCGGCACCAGAATCGCATCGACATCTTCGATCTGCCCAGTTCCGTTATCGATAATAGTTTCAGAGTCTACGTAGCGAATATTAACCTTCGTGCGATTACGTAAGCCTGCATGCTTGAGCGCCTCAATCAAAGACTTATAAGCATCCAAAAGCTCCATGTACTTACCGACCATCGCAATCGTAACTTCTTGCTCTGGGTTCGCTTCTGCTTCAACAACACCATCCCACTCACTTAAATCAGCAGGAGCAGCATCAATATTAAAGCGCTCGCAAATAATGTTATCTAAACCTTGTTCGTGCAGCATTCTCGGAATGAGATAGATGCTGCTTGCGTCTCGCAAAGGAATAACCGCGCGCTCTTCAACATTCGTGAACAAAGCAATTTTGCGGCGAGATGATGCATCAATTTCATGATCAGAACGACATACCAGAATATCGGGTTGAATACCGATAGAACGCATTTCTTTTACAGAGTGCTGCGTCGGTTTTGTCTTAGTTTCTCCCGCAGTCGCGATATAAGGCACTAAGGTCAAATGCATAAACATCGCGCGATTAGAACCAACTTCAATCTTTAACTGACGCACAGCTTCAAGGAAAGGCTGGGATTCTATATCACCTACGGTTCCGCCAATTTCGACAAGCGCAACATCGTAACCGCTTGCACCTTCAACAACACGACGTTTAATTTCATCCGTAATGTGCGGAATTACCTGAACAGTTCCGCCCAAGTAATCACCACGACGCTCTTTACGAATGACATCTTCATAGACACGTCCACTCGTAAAGTTGTTGCGCTTAGTCATTTTAGTGCGGATGTAACGCTCATAATGACCAAGATCTAAGTCAGTCTCTGCTCCGTCTTCAGTAACGAATACTTCGCCATGCTGAAAGGGACTCATCGTCCCTGGGTCAACGTTAATATATGGATCCAGCTTCAGCATTGTGACTTTTAGTCCACGAGCTTCTAAAATTGCTGCTAGGGAAGCAGAAGCAATACCTTTACCTAACGAAGAAACAACGCCGCCGGTGACGAATATAAAACGAGTCATGTAAACCCTGTCGATTCAAAAACAAAACCAATCACGCGCCTAATGAATTTCATTAGCACAACAACGTGACTACCAATATCAGTAAACTACTAGCAAATCGCTAAAAATTTGCGAAGAAAGGGAGGCGAATTAGCACCTCAAGATGGGGCGCCAGAATACCAGAACATCTACTCCGTCACAAACTAAATTGTCCGTTTCACGCTAGTTTACGTATAACTAAATATGCCCGCGAAGTTTAGTAGAGCAGCTTGCATCATGCCATTTATTTGGGGACTTAAAAGTCTGCTCAATTGTTGAATGATGCTAGACTGTTTCAATACATTGATTTTTCAAGAATTGTTCAAACTTTAACCATGCTCTTTTTATTGAATCACAGACTCATTACGGCTGCTTTTATTCTATATAGCATGGCATTTTCATCCGTAGCCTCTGCGCAAGCGCTCATTTTTGGCATCACACCTCAAACACCTTCACCGCAACCTATTTATGATCAACGTTTTGAAAATGCGGACAGCAAGGTATTGAAGACTCGCGTTATCTACGAGCGACGCACGGATACACCAACAAAGTCTCAAGTCTGGCAACAACTGCTCACGCAACTTGAAGATAAAACAGGCTTAAGCTTTACCTTAGTCATTGCAGACAGCCAATTAGCATTTGAGCGCGCTCTTGCTCAAGGAAAGTTTGATCTTGCTTATCTGACACCGTTGCAATTTTTATCGGCGATTGAGTCTCAAGGTTACAAAGCCCTCGCAAAAAGAAAAGCTCAACTACTGAGATCACTGATCGTCGTTAAACGCCTAGACAAAGCAAAAACACTCCGCGACATTGAAACGTCTGTCACCGGCTTTGACTCCTTACTCAACTACACCTCAAGCGTTATACCGCGATACAGCTTAAAGCGTTTAGGCTTTGCGTTGCCCATGCGACTCTATCCCGACACAAAACAGTTAGAGATGGCTCTGACCGAAGGAAAAGTACGCGCCATTAGCCTAGCTGAATCAGACTTTTATGCTTTGTCTCCAGATCGACAGGAACAATTAAAAATTCTCTGGGAAACTCCGGGGTTTAGTCCATTTGCCTTTGCAACCCATCCTCGCGTACCGTTTTATTCCATTAATAAGCTTCAGCGAGCCATGGTGAACTTGAATCGTCGAGGCAACAACGCCGAACTCCTACAAGCGCTAGAAGCACGTAATGGCTTTGAGGTAGCAAGAAACAGTGACTGGATCGATGCACAAGATATCAATGTACAAGAATTAAACATGCATCTTCCACTTGCAGAGCCCGCCCAAGAGTAAATGAGGTATGACACAACAAGTCGTCTTTTTTTCTAGCTGCCTTGTTGAGCATATCTATCCACAAGTTGGCTTAGACAGCGTCGCATTATTAGAGCATTGCGGCTTCGAAGTGCTGTTTCCCAAATTTCAAAGCTGTTGCGCCCAACCGGCATATAACTCTGGCGCCAAGGATCAAGCGCAAGAAGTCGCAAAACAAACCATTGATTTACTGAGCAAATACGATCTCCCCGTAGTAGTACCTTCCGCTTCATGCGCAGACATGATTAAAAAACACTTCCCTCTATTGATGAATAGAAGACTCTCACTACTCAATGCTTGCAAAAAATCTGTCTGAGAGGTGCTTTGAACTGATTCAATTCATTTCACCATTCCTACCATCCATGAGCGATGAAAAAGAATCTATTGCTCTTCACGTGTCATGCTCTGCAAGACGTGGAATCAAGAGCGAAGAGTCTTGGGTAACATCACTTCAAAATTCAGGACATGTAGTCGAGCAACCAAATTATCAAAATGAGTGTTGCGGCTTTGGTGGCACCTTTTCGGTGAAAGCACCCGAAATATCGTCTGTAATGGCTGAAGATAAATGCAAATCTTTAATGGCATTATCCCCGACATTTACATCTGGAGATTGCGGCTGCCTGATGCATTTAAACGGATATGCCGACAAAAACAAACTAGTCCTAAAAGGGAAGCACATTGTAAGCATACTTACAGAACGTTATGGAGTTTCCGATGTCAGATAACTTCAGAATTCGGACTGTTGATGCGCTATCCGACGATTCGTTGCAGAACAATTTTCGTGGAGCGATGGATTTTCTCCAAGACAAAAGACACCAAGCATTTCAAGACTTAGAGTTCGAAAAGTTACGAAGTGAAGGCGCAGATATTCGAAAAAATGTAATTGCTCACTTACCCGATCTTCTTGAGAAACTGGAAAGGAAGTGCATCGACAATGGTATTCATGTGCACTGGGCTGAAGACGCCCAACAAGCTTGTCGAATCATCGAAAGAATTGCCCAAGACAACGAAGTTAAACAAGTCGTTAAAGGCAAATCAATGGTTAGCGAAGAAATCGAATTGAACCAACACCTTGAGGCACAAGGAATCGAGTGCATTGAAACCGATATGGGCGAATACATTGTTCAACTTGATCATGAAAAGTCATCTCATATCATCATGCCCGCCATCCATAAGACAAAAGAGCAAATAGCCCAACTCTTCGCAGATAAGCTTAATGAGGATTTTGGTAAACCTCCAAAAGACGCCACTGTAGATGAACTTATTGGCGTTGGGAGAAAAGTACTCCGACAAAAATTCATGCAGGCCGACATGGGTATTAGCGGGGTTAATTTTGCGATAGCAGAGACCGGAACACTTTGCTTGGTAGCAAATGAAGGAAATGGTCGCATATCGACCGGCGTACCAGATATTCACGTTGCGTTAATGGGACTTGAAAAAGTTATTCCTTCATTCGCAGAACTGCCAACCTTGCTCAAATTACTGACTCGTTCAGCAACGGGTCAGATTATGACAACCTACCTCAACATGATCAGTTCACCACGCAAAGATCAAGAGCTAGACGGTCCGTCACAATTTCATCTCGTAATTATTGATAACAAGCGCAGCGCTATGTACCAAGATGATGTACTTCAGGAAACGCTCACCTGTATACGAGGTGGCGCATGCATGAATCATTGTCCCGTATACACAAGAATCGGTGGCCACGCATATGGAAGCACTTATCCAGGTCCAATCGGACAAATCGTCACTCCACAAATAGAAGGAATAGAACACGCGGGAGATCTTCTTGATGCATGTTCTTTAAACGGAGCTTGCGGTGAAGCTTGCCCTGTTAGCATAGACTTACCTGTACTCATCAGAGAGCTCAGGAACAAGCAGACTTCTCTCAAACCTCCACATCGAGTGATATGGAATATATGGCGCCAATTTTATCGTTCGACGAAACGACACGCGCTACTCTCTAAATTCGTTAGTTTGTGTTCACGCTTACCAATGCCAACACCGAAAGCTTGGAGCAACACGCGCACCTTTCCCAAACCCGCCCCCGAGAGCTTCTCGACACTTATAAAAAACAAAAAGAGAATGAGCGTGAATCAGAGTAAAGCAAATTTCTTAAATCGCTTACGCGTATCGCAACAAATGATCGAAAGTACTGAAAGCGAAACTGAAAAGAAATCAGCCATAAATAACGCTTCCGGTAAGGAAGTACTCACAAGATTGTTAGAAAATAACCGTGCTATTCTCATAGAGACTGATTACAAAGAGCTTGCTCAAAACATCAACACGCAGATAAAACAGTTACAGCCTGTCCAATACATTGTGAGCGAACATCCACGACTAAAAGAACTGCTTGGAAATGAGCTTACGGAATCAAATCAATGTAAATTGGCGGACACCTGGCGCGAAGCGAAACAGCAATTATTTGAAGACATTGAGCTCAGCATTTGTTTTGCAGACTCGGCGTTATGCGAACAAGGAGCTCTGCTACTTAAAGCGGATAAAAATCAGCCACGAAATCTGAGCTTAATTCCTGAAACGAGTTTTATCATAGTGGAAGCTTCGAATATCTTTCCTGACCTGCAGCAATGCGTTCAAAGCGCGCATTTTGATACCCGAAACCTACCAAGTAATATGGTGCTGATCTCAGGCCCATCAAAAACCGCAGACATTCAATAAACTCTGGCCTACGGTACGCATGGTCCAAAACGACTGTTTGTTTTTTTAGTAAGTTAAGCGCATTATTTATTGGTTAATCGCACGAGTTCCAAATAATAACTCCCCCTTAAATAAAACCTCGAGTAAGAAGGATTACGTATGGGTATTTACAACAAATTTGCTTTTGGCGCTGCACTTGTTGCGGCATCGTTTTCAAGCTCTCTTATTGCTGCAGACAATAAGCACGTCGCGATCACGCAGATCGTTGAGCATCCCGCTCTCGATTCAGTCCGACAAGGTGTACAAGATGTGCTCGCAGAATCGGGATTCAAAGCAGGAGAGAATTTAGAGTGGGAATATCAGAGCGCACAAGGAAACCCAACCACTGCCGCGCAAATTGCCAAAAAATTTGCGGGCAATAATCCAGATGTCATCGTGGCAATAGCAACACCGTCTGCGCAAGCGATGGTCGCCTCTGCCCGCAATAGCAACATCATTTTTTCAGCGGTAACAGATCCTGTCGGCGCAAAGCTCGTAGCGGCATGGGATAAACCAAGTCCGAAAGTAACTGGGGTATCAGACCTAACACCTGTCGATAAACACATGGAGCTGACTAAGCAAATCGTTCCAGATGCCGCGAAGGTTGGTGTGATCTATAACCCTGGCGAAGCGAACTCAGTCTCTTTGGTTGAGCTAGTGAAAAAACATGCACCATCACAAGGTATGGAAGTTGTTGAAGCTGCTTCACCTAAATCAGCAGATGTGCAAACTGCTATGCGCTCACTTGTTGGAAAAGTAGATGTCGTTTACTTACCTACCGACAACACCGTGATATCTGCGCTAGAAGGCGTTATCAAGATTGCGGAACAAACTGACATTCCCGTTATCGCAGCAGATACAGATAGTGTTAAACGTGGCGCGATCGCCGCTCTAGGCTTTAACTATTATGACGTTGGACGTCAAACTGGCGCAATGGTTGTCGAAGTGTTAAACGGCAAAGCGCCAGGTGAACTTCCAGTGCAAGGAGTCGAGAAAACAGAGCTTTATCTAAACCTACCAGCAGCAGAGGCCATGGGCGCAACCATTCCTGAAGCGCTATTAGGACAGGCGAAAGAAATCATTGAATAGGTTGCCAAATAAACCTCTTTGAGAAGCAGGAAAGTCAATGATTAGTAGTTTTGCGTTTTTCGGTGCATTAGAGACCGGTTTTATATTTGCGCTCGTCGCTCTTGGGATATTTATATCGTTTCGTATATTAGATTTCCCAGACCTGACAGTCGATGGATCGTTCCCCTTAGGTGCGGCTGTTGCAGCAAGTACGATTGTGGCTGGCTTGCACCCTTTACTCGCAACATTGCTAGCATGTATCGCCGGCTCAATAGCCGGCGTTATTACGGCGCTGCTAAACGTAAAACTTAAAATACTTCACTTACTTGCTTCGATCTTAACCATGATCGCTCTTTACTCGATCAACCTGCGTATCATGAGTGGACCCAATCAAGCCTTGCTTGGCGTCGAGACCTTGCTCACGCCTCTGGACAACCTCGTCATCGCAGGCACAGAAATCCCGTATTATATTGCTTACCCAATCGCCTTTGGGGTTTTAGCGCTCGTTGTATTGGGACTACTCGTCGTATTTCTAAAAACCGAGCTGGGTTTAGCCATGCGTGCGACCGGTTCAAACCCAAGAATGGCAAAAGCGAATGGCGTTAACACAAGCGCGATGATCATTCTAGGGATGGCTATTTCAAATGCCTTAGTTGCGCTAGCGGGCGCTTTATTTGCTCAAAGCCAAGGCAGTGCTGACGTTACAATGGGCGTCGGGGTTATCGTTATTGGACTAGCTTCTGTTATTGGCGGCGAAGCGCTTCTATCCACTCGCACAATTCTACTTTGGGCATTGGCCTGCGTGGTAGGTTCTATTCTGTATCGCATTGTGATTGCCTTTGCTTTGAATGGCGAAGTCCTCGGTCTACAAGCTCAAGACCTAAATCTAATTACAGCGGTACTAGTTACTCTCGCCATCGTTGCACCGACGCTAAAATCAAATATGAAATCTAAGCTCAATGGAGTGCGACGATGATTGAAGTGCAGGATTTACGCATTACCTTCAACGCTGGTACTCCACTTGAGAACCAAGCATTGAAGGGTATTGACCTTAGCATTCCAGAGGGTCAGTTCATTACGGTAATCGGCAGTAACGGCGCCGGAAAATCCACCTTACTCAATGCACTAGCGGGGGAATTTCTTAGCCCTAAAGGGTCGATTTCACTAGATAGAAAAGACATCAGTACTTGGTCAGTGGAAAAACGAGCGCCTCAAATTGCGCGCGTTTTCCAAGACCCTTTAATGGGAACCTGTGAAGACCTCACCATCGAAGAAAATCTCGCGCTTGCTCAAGCTCGCACCAAGACGCGCGGTCTAGGTATTGCTGCGAAACGGCAGTTTCGCCAACACTTCATGAACAAGCTCAAGCTACTACAGCTTGGACTTGAAAACCGTTTAGAAGACAAAATCGGGTTATTGTCAGGCGGGCAAAGGCAAGCAGTCAGTTTATTAATGGCCTCGCTACAGCCAATGAAATTACTCTTGCTTGATGAGCATACCGCCGCGCTTGATCCCAAAACGGCGACGTTTATTCTGGAGCTGACGAAGAATATTGTAGAGGAGTCGCAGCTTACCGCATTAATGGTGACCCATAGCATGTCGCAAGCCCTTTCGGTCGGCTCGCGCACGATCATGCTCCACCAAGGAAAGCTTGCTCTAGACGTTCATGGAGAATCACGAGAAGGCCTAAGTACTCAAGACCTACTTGCTCAGTTCCATAAAAACTATGGCGAAGTCGACGACGACGCGCTGCTACTAAGCTAATTAGTGATAGCCGCGGTAATGCTCAATCACGCTTACCGCCTGCTCTAAAGTTAGACCATACTCGTGAATGAGAAATTCAGCCTCATGCTTTTCTGATTTAGATAAACTAATACTTTTCAGAGCGTCTTCATCGAGCATATCCTCACCACGCCTTCGCGCCTCTAAGCGACGATCGCGCTCTCTTTCTCGGATCAAACGAACAAACGAAGACGCAAAAATACCCGCTGGAATTGCAGCAATACCGACTCCTGCGATCATAATGACAGAGCCGAATAGCTTTCCTGCCAATGTGATCGGGACAATGTCACCGTAACCCACGGTTGTGAGCGTTACTAGAGCCCACCACATTGAACTTGGAATACTCCCAAAGGCATCTGGTTGAACGTCTTTTTCAAAGATATAAACACCGGTAGCCGCCGTAAAGCTCAATAGAATCATGATAACGGTTGCCGCTAACAAGGTTGAAAAATTCTCTCTGTACACGGCTGCAAGTATGGTGAGAGAGCTAGAGTATCGGGTCAGTTTCAATATTCGAATAATTGCTAAAAGCTTCAAAAAACTCATATCTGACGAGTTGCTTTCGGGAAGTACCAGCAAAACCAGACCAGGCAAGAATGACATTAAATCGATAATGCCCATCGGCGAGCTCACATAACGCAATCGCCGTTTTAGCTCGGTCTCGCCATGCTCTTCCGGCGCATCTGCAGCAACCCAAACACGAACAAGGTAATCAATCAGAAACAACAGAGTGAATAAAACAGAAAGATATAGCGAATCCGCTTCGCGCGGCTCATCATCGACCGAAACAAGAAGCGCTTCAGTCATATTGAAAAAAATAGCAATGGCAATCGATAAATAGATAATCCAGGCTACGACCGATTTATGAGATGGCTCATTTAAATAACCGTACCAACGTTGGCGATGTGACAAAACGTGCTTCCCTTACTAGAACCAGAACTGCGATGCAGCGATTTATGTTGATTTAAAGCATTAGAATCAACTTTTTATTGGTCTTTCAAGTTTAAAAATAGCATTTCAACGACCATAATACGCGCGACGAATCACTATTGAGAGCCGATAGATGGGAAAACATATAACTCAAACATTAGTACCACTAAATATCAGCGTATTAACCGTATCCGATACACGTTCGTTTGATACAGACACGTCGGGGCAATATTTATGCGACAGCCTTGAGGAAGCGGGGCATACGCTCTGCAAACGCAGCATCGTAATAGACGACATTTACCAGATCCGAGCACAACTTTCAGCATGGATCGCAGATGATGAGTCTCAGGTTGTCCTAATCACAGGCGGCACGGGTTTTACGAGTCGAGACAGCACACCTGAAGCTGTTAGCCCCCTGCTGGATAAGTTGGTTGATGGGTTTGGCGAAATGTTCCGACAGTTGTCTTTAGAGCAGGTCGGCACATCAACAATTCAATCCAGAGCGCTAGCAGGCATGGCAAACGAAACACTTATCTTTTGTCTGCCAGGCAGTAACAATGCGTGTAGGACCGCGTGGGAAAATATCATCGTCTCACAAATTGACAGTCGCCATAGCCCCTGTAATTTCGTACCTCAGCTTAAAAACATCGATATCGATGCATGCCTAAGTCGCGAGCAAGACGAAAACTAAGCATTGATCACTACTAATCAGCAATTCATAAAATAGAGACACCATGGACCAAATTACGATCACGACACCAGACGACTTACATTTGCATTTCCGAGACGGAGACATGCTTAACGAAACCGTTCCAGCAACAGCACGTTGTTTCGCTCGAGCAATCGTAATGCCGAATCTTGTACCACCGGTTACCAATGGAGCCGATGTTGCTGCGTACCGACAACGCATCGAAGCGGCGCGTCCCGAGGGAAGTAACTTCACACCATTGATGACGATTTATCTTACGGATAAAACCACACGTGAAGACATTATTTCTGCAAAACAAGCAGGAGCGGTCGCTGCGAAATTATATCCAGCAGGTGCAACAACTAACTCAGATGCTGCCGTATCAAGCTTAGAAAGTTTAGACCCTGTGTTTGAAGCCCTTGTCGAAGAAGGCATGCTTCTGTTAATTCACGGGGAAGTCACTAGTCACGATATCGATATCTTTGACAGAGAGAAGTTGTTCATTGAGCAGCATCTGCGCCGCATCCATGAGAGCTTCCCAAAACTTAAAATCGTTTTTGAGCACATTACGACAAAAGAAGCGGTTGAATTCGTTCAGTCGACCAATGAGCAAGTAGCAGCCACCATTACGCCACAACATCTTTTGTTGAACCGTAACGATTTACTCGTTGGAGGCATTCGACCTCATAACTTTTGCCTACCCGTTTTGAAACGCAACATTCATCAACAGGCTCTTAGGGCTGCGGTGAAATCTGGGTCACCTAAGTTTTTCTTGGGAACAGATTCGGCTCCGCACGAGAAACATCGCAAAGAAAGTGCATGCGGCTGCGCCGGCTGTTACAGCGCATGGAGTGCAATTGAACTGTACGCAAAGGTGTTTGAAGACCTAGATTGCTTGGATCAGTTCGAGCGCTTCGCAAGCTTCAATGGTCCAGATTTTTATGGTTTACCGCGCAATACCGGAACCATTACTTTAGTGCGCGAACAATGGACTGTTCCTGAGATCATCACCCTACCTGATGGTGGAGAAATTGTTCCATTTTTTGCAGGCGAAACACTGAACTGGAAGCTTAAATAAGACCTTACACGATAGTAAGGTGATGTGATTAAGAATTAATCATTTAAAGTCCAAGTTCGCGGTATGATACGTAGCCTGAAACAATAACGTTCATTCCGCGAATTCCCAAAATGCGTTTCGAAAACCCCTTTCACATTGCCGTAGTCTTCCTTTGCGCTTTTGCGCTATCGGCCTGTCAATCAGGCGAGGACGAAAACATGCTTCAAAGTGCGGTTCGCGGTAAAGCTATTAAAGGGGTAATTAGCCAAGGCGTCGTCAGCACATACCGAGTCTCCGAAGAAAATGGCAGCCTAAGTTTATTGTCGACAACGTCCACAGATTCAAATGGGCGCTTCTCCCTCAATATTAATCACGACGAAGAACAGCCTTTACTCATTCAAATCAGCGCCCAACCAGTTGTCACTACCATGACCTGTGAGTTGCTTGAGGGCTGTATTGCGGAACACTCAGGTGTCTTAAGTGCATTTGGAGAACAAAGCTACGTGGACGACAGCTTTCAATTGTTAGGGCTGATTGCAACAGATAGCTTCGGTGAAAAGCATGCGAAAGTCTCTGCACTAAGTCATCTAATCGTAGCGACTGCGCTTAATCTCCCAGGAGGCTTAACCCGTGGCAATATAGAATTTGCAGAACGCTGGGTTATGGAAACATTTCAACTCAGTAACTCGCCTCTGATCAGCGAGCTGATCGACATTTCAGATGATTCCGCCCTTGCTCAAAACGATTCTGATGACGTTATTCAAGCAATCATCGGTGCGAGTTTTTATAATCTTTCTCAAACACAATCTTGGTATGACGCCAGCATTACTATTGATAACTTTCCAATCAGCAGCATTCTCGAGCAAGCTCAAGTTTTGGCTCTAAGTGTTAATCACCACCTTCCTGTTACTGATCAACATCCTGAGCTTATAGCAAGCCCAAGCTCTCAGAATAAAGCTGACATATTCTTGCTTTCATCACCTACTGACGCCAATGTTAATCAGTATTCCCCGTTTTTCTTAAGAGCTCAGGCATACTCAAATCAAGTACTCCAATATCAATGGCGTTTCAACGGAGAAATTATCCCTGGTGCCAATGATGCAATTTACGGAAAGACACATGCCTCATTAAACGACGCAGGCGTCTATGATGTAATCATTCGCAACGCGCAAAATCAGATCATTTCATCTTCCGCTTCTCTCAGTGTGGAACCAAAAGAACTTTCACTTAAGATTACTAAGCAACCACGATCACAGTCGATTGTCAGTGGCCAATCTATTGAACTCAATATCAATACAAATGCAGGCTCTGATGCGAATGTGTCTTGGCAGAAAGGTGCCAGCGTTTTAGCGAATAAAAATAGCTCGACACTAGTCATTTCAAACGCAAGTCAAAGTGATGCTGGTGATTATCGTGCCATCATTGAATATAAGGGTGAGGTGCTCTACTCGTCCTTTGCAAAAATCACAGTAACAGAAGCTCTCAATACTCTCAGAATCTCACAACATCCATCTGACCAAGATGTATTAGCAGGACATAACGTTCGTTTTGAGATCTCGGCTGAGGGTGGAGGTTTCATGCGCTACCAGTGGTTTAAGGATGGCAATGCGATTGAAGGAGCAACGAACGCAACGCTTGCAATAGAAAGCGCAACACAAACTGATCAAGGCAACTACACGGCACAAGTCACAAGCTCTACCGGCAATCTAAATTCAAAAGCAGCTCAACTACGTGTGATAGCTCAAAACGTCGCTCAAACCCTAGTTGAGCAACCACAGTCACAACAGGTTTACCTTGAAGACTCTTTCCAATTTAGCGTTGCTAGCACACTAGCAACGAGCCATTCGTACCAGTGGTATAAAGACGACAAAGCAATCAATGGTGCAACAAGCCGCATATACGAGGTCAGCACAGCATCGAGTGCAGATGCCGGAACGTACTACGCCACGGTTAACAATGTGTTTGGATCAATTCGTTCTAGCTCTGCTTCATTAAACGTGAAGGCCAAGCCCTCATTATCACTATCATGGGCAATGCCTACGGAGCGCGAAAACGGCGAGGCTCTAAATCAATCTGAGATATACGGATATAAACTTGCCTTTGGCAGCAGCGAAAACTCACTAAGCAATAGCGTTGAAATTGTAGGCGCGCAAAACACAAACTTTACACTTTCAAATCTTGATCCCGGCAGTTTATACCTGCACATTGCTACGATAGATTCAGACCGAATCACAGGCCGTTTCTCTCAGCCTATTGAAGTCATTCTTCAATAAAAAGTAAATGGCCCATTATTTCTCAAGCGACAATGTGAAACTTCATTACCGAGACATCGGTAACGGGCCAGCAATTATATTCCTTCACGGCTTTGGCATGCATTCTGGCCACTGGCTTCCTTACGCATATCCTTTATCGCGAAAGTATCGCGTCATCATCCCAGATCTTCGGGGTTTTGGACGATCTCATCATGCACACTTCAAGCAAGACTGCGCAGTGAGTAATTATGCCGATGACGTCGCCGAACTCATCTCAGAGCTCAATGTCTCCAGCTTCAAACTAATCGGCATTTCGATGGGTGCACTCACATCAATCAGTTATATCGACAAGTATCAGCCAACAGGTTTAGAGAGGTATTTGCACATCGATCAAAGCCCGTGCTGTGTTAATAAATCCGATTGGAGATGGGGGCTATTCGGGCATGAGCATGATGATCGAATGCAGCGCGCAAAACAGTTGTTGGATGAGCTTGAGCCATACCTAGAGCAAGGCTTTGAATACAAAGAGCTTCCCAATAACTTACGTCAACAAATACAAACTGAACTTTCTGAATTCTTTGCTTCAGCCATGTCATGGTCAAGCTTTAAGCAGCTTTCACGGCTTTTGTTGAGTAAAGAATGGATATTGAGACAACTGCTGTCCGTTAAGAACTGGGGGGCATATATGCATTGCCTTCGAGCTTACATCGATCAAGGCTATGATTTCAGACAAGCCATTGAAAATTGCGAAACGCCCATTGATATTCTAGTAGGCATGAAATCGGATATGTACCCAGCCACAGGTCAGCTTCGTATGGCGGATCTGAATGAAAGATGCTCAGTCTTACCGTTCACTAAAAGTGGCCACACCCCCTTAATTGACCAACCTTTCAAACTGACACGAGAGTTGCACCGGTTTGCGACCGCCTAATAGGTGCTGCGTTCCTGCACAAGAATCCAAGGTTTAATCACAACGGCCCAGAGTAAAGTATTGTCTGCAGACCAACGCATGGCTTGCTCATCAGAAACTTGTCCGACTTTTTCTTCAGCCATCCACCCTTTCATAACAGGGGCGTTATCTGCAACGATTTGTTCTGCGACGATAAGCATATCAAGGTCAGATGAAACGCAAATCAGCTTACCTCCAGCAAAGTAAGGTTCAAGCTCCTTCCAAGAAATCTGTGCGGTTTCTAGATTTAACTTTTGCGCTAAAGGTACTTTTTGTTGATCAGTCATGATGTGCTTGTTGCTCTCTAATAAAGAGGGCGAATTCAAGCACTCATGATGATAAAAGGCAAGTTGTTAACCAATCACCGTTGGTTGAACAAGGTCTTCGATGTAGCTAGCAACAATATCTGTTCGATGTAACTCAATTTGCGCTACAAACTGAGAAACTATGCGCTCTGGATTAGGCAATAGACGTGAATCACCGACCAATCCAAACTGTATTTGACCGCCATAACTGATGATACTCAAACCAATACCAAGATCGCCTGTTTGAGGAACCCAAAACATTTGCTCCTTGATCTTTGATCCTGCGATGTAACGTGCTTCGCGAGGTCCTGGAACATTCGACATCACTGCAGTTGTCTTATTCCCGAAGCTCTCAGTAAGCGCTCTTTGCATAGATTTTGGCAGCATGCCTGTCGCATACAAAATGCCATAAGACAAAGCTGGCTGAAGTGATTGCTTAAGCGCAATCATGTCGTGCTTTATTTTATATACGCGCTCTAAAGGATTCTCGATATCAACAGGCAATGCAGCAAACACAGTACCAAACTGGTTACCCAGGTCATCAGGATTTTGGCTTAGATCCATCTTATCCATTGGACGAATATTAACTGGAATCGTCACATGAACATTGCGCCCTTCTAAATTCTCACCCGCGCGAATCAACTCTTCACGAAAAGCGCCTGCTACACAAGACATGAGTAGGTCATTGATCTTACAGCCGACAACCTTCGCAATCCCATGAAACTTCTCAAAGCTCACCGGCTCAGACCAAGCACATGTTTTTCTAACACCAAGTTTGCCTTTCAAAGTACTACGCGGATCCGCGGGCATGGTCGCTAGTTGCGCTAACTCTGTCGCTGCACGAACACCATCACCAACAATACCGCGCATAGCATCTTGATCGCGCAAAATACTAATACCATCGCTCGATATCTTCTTAGCAAATTTAGCGTAGCGGTCTGCTCGTTCTGAAGCATTATCAATCAGACGTTGATACTTCGGCCATTCGTAGTTCAACTCCTCATCTGGAGTCTCTTCATTTGACGCTGCTTGAGCCACCGAGAACGGCGCGACATTCGCACTACCATCGGTAATGGAGTTGAATACAGATATCAACGCTAAGCCATCAGCATAGCAATGGTGAACACGCAAAATGATTGATCGGCCACCTTGATAATTCTCAACGAACAAGATTTGCCACAAAGGCTTAGAATCATCAAAAGGCATGCTCAGCTGGTCAGCAAGATAAGTTTGCAATGCTTTCTTATCTGCTTTGCCAGGTAAAGCTACTTTTTTGACGTGATTAGCAAGATCAAAGTAAGGGTCTTTTTCCCACACATACTCACCAGACACTTGCACCGGTCGAGTCATAAAACGAGGAAAACGCAAAAAACGATTAATGATCGTATTTTTAAAATCTTTGAATTCCATATCTTCCGTGATAATCATTGCATTAATGATCATCAGGTTGGTTGGCGAATCCATACGCAACCAAGCGATATCAACCCCAGTTAGAGGTTTGCTGGCATGATCATTCATACCGGCTCCTATTGTTTATTTTATATTTTTTGTTAAGCGTGCAATTTGCTAGACAAATGAGAACGCCCTAGAAACGATAAAACAGGGCTGTATTTAGTACGCATGTCACAAACAGTATCACAGATAACATTTTTTAACATCGTCGTTCCATCTATCTGCCATAATTAAATCAACGTGTTATTACAGACTGTTAAAGAGCTTTTATATAGTTACTGATCTATATTTAGTCAAACACTTTAATAACATTAATAATGAAAGCTAAGGACAGCACAAATATCGCTAGATAGGATGAATTACTAGCGGCGGTTATTACTGGGGAGATTAACTGCTGTGCAAGCCACTCACGCTCGAAAACTAATAAAGCCTATCGCACAAACATATACTGAGATGTTCTCAGGCAAAGTGTTTACAGTCGGTAAAGGCGCTGTCAGTGTTCGGAATCATGCGGACGATGCAACACACACCGTTATTGGCGTTCATGGGTTCTTAGAAAACCATTGCTATTTTACGCAGTCATACCAAGACCCTAGCACCGAACTCATCCTCATCACCTGTAGTAACTATCATATTCCAGTCGAAGGCCCTTTACCGGAGCCGGCAAGTTGGGAAATCCCAATTAAGTATTTGGAAGGCACAATAGAATATGATGCATGTATTCTTACACAAGCTTTAGAAAACCTTCCCACCACGAACAAGATTAGAATTCATGGCCACTCTCGAGGTGGAGCCGTCATTCTTGAAGCAGTTAATCAACGTCCCGATCTTTTCGAGCACGTTGAAGTTATCCTTGAAGCACCAGCACTACCTGGCGGGAAGACTCACCCACTCGTATCTGCGCTGCTTGAGCCTGTAAGTCATGGAATGTGGCCTTGGGTAATTCGATTAATCAATAGCACGCCCTCTTCGTCTTACGGGCAGATGTTCTTCGGCAAACTAAACCCACGAAAGAAAAAGTTATTACACAAGCTATTTACGGCAACAAAAGACCATCTCACTATTGTTCGTAACATTGAAAACTTATTCGCATGGATGGATAAAGCCGACTATTCAGCCTATGCACATCTGCGTCATGGAACATTCTTAATTCCTAAAGTAGATAGAATTCTCAATAGAAATCTGATGTTAAAGAGCGCTCTAAAAAGCCCAACATCTATCAGAGTGATCGAAACAGAAGCGTTAAGCCATTTTGTCACGCTAGATGATCGCAAATGGATTCCATCATTCGAGACCACGCCATCTGCTGAGCGAGCCGAACAGATCAAGCAAACCAAAAAGCAGCTCCGCATCGCTAATAGCTAGTCCCTACCCAGATCAAACCCCTTGCAACATTTGCGAGGGTGTTTACACTCTCGAAATCTTACATTTGTGCGAGTCAACATGTACCGAGAGCGTATAGCGGAAACACCAGCCAAAAGCCCTGAAGCTCTGCATCTAAAATCGTTGATGCTTACTTACCACGATTACCAATTAAATAGCTTGTCGCATCAAGGTAGTGCAATGAAGTGCCGTCTTGCAGAATGGCAAACTGAGCGATTGAAAGCGACTCACGCAGATTTATACGACAATTTTAACTTTCGCAGCGGCATCGACTTTCTGTTAGAGGAGTTATACGGCGCACACGATTTCTCTGCCCGAGATCGAGACTTAGAGCGTATCTTCCCCAAATTACTTAAGCTTCTGCCGAAGAATTTAATCAATACGGTGGCCAATTTAGTTGAATTGAATTTACTTACTCAGCAATTAGATGATCAACTCGTACAATATTTAATGAGCATAAATGCTAGCGATATCAACGAGAGTCTTTATGTAGAGGCCTATCAGAAAGCCTCCACCGCACAGCAACGGCAGCGCCAATTAGACCTTGTTAAGGCGGCTGGAGAACTCTTAGACAAGCATGCACACAACCCACTACTTCGACTAACTCTTAATTGGACAAAAAAGCCAGCAAAGAAAGCAGGGCTCGAAGAACTCCATGGTTTTCTGTTAAGAGGGCTAGACGCATTTTATGAAATGAGTGATGTGGACGTGCTAATGCAAACTTTGATTGAACGCGAAAGCCATATACTATCCAACATCTTAAATAATCGTCCCAACCCATTTCAGTCATGAGCTGTACGGATTTTTTATGTCAGAAACAATAATTAAAGATCGAGTTAAGGTCGAGATCAAAGACCAAATCGCCTATGTCACCTTATCTCGCGCAGACAAGCACAATGCCCTAGATATGCCGATGTTTGAAGCAATCGTTAAGACAGCGAAAACAATATCCAAAGACAAGAAAGTTCGCGGCGTCATCTTGTCCGGCGATGGCAAATCTTTTTGCTCTGGTATCGACGTAAAAAGCATGTTCAAAAACCCAATGACGGCCGTGAAATTGCTCATCAAACCGGGCACTAAATTCGTTAATCTTGCACAAGAAGTTAGCTACGTATGGCGTGACCTACCTGTTCCCGTTATTGCTGTGACCCATGGCAAATGTTGGGGCGGAGGGATGCAAATAGCGCTTGGAGCAGACTTTCGCTACACATCTAAGAACTGCACATTTTCGATCATGGAGACGAAATGGGGACTCATACCAGATATGGGCGGCTCGATCGCATTAAGAGAGCTTTGCTCGATCGATAAGGCAAAAGAATTAACGATGACGGCAGAAGTATTTGATGCCCAAAAAGCAGCTGAGTACAACCTCGTGACGCGCATATGCGATGACCCAATGGCGGAAGCAACTGCTTTCTTGAAAGAGATTGCAAACAAATCGCCAGATGCCATCAGCTTAACCAAGAAGCTCTATAACGGCGCATGGCTATCAACCATTCGCCAAGCTTTGAATCTCGAAACAAAACTGCAACGAAAACTGATTGGCCGTCACAATCAAAAAATCGCTGGTGCGGTTTATAGCGGCGATAAATCAGCTAGCGAATATTCAGATCGCAGCCAATAAGCTTTCGCTTAGAAGCTATGCTTTGATGACATAATATCTAGGT
>NZ_LWFI01001143.1:0-1125 GCF_001635735.1 Oleiphilus sp. HI0067 | reverse complement strand
CCAGAGCCTCCTGTTTCTAGTCCTGACGTTTCTCGTCCTGATGGTATGCGTGTCCGAGAAGACAAGCCTGCCATGGTTGTGGATTTGAATTCTGGCTCCTACAAAGAGTCATTGAGCCAAGTTCAAGAGCAGATCAAAAAACAAAAACAGACAATCGCTGCGGAAACCGCTAAGCCTGACAGTCAGGAATTACTCTCTGATCAGTCTGAAAATGCGTGGGTTGATCTGCGTATTCGCATGAATCGTTTCTTTACCGATCCAAATACAACGCCTGAGCAAGTCACGACACTGATTTCTAGTTGTATTTATGCCTACGGAGATCGGTTAGGTGATTCTGCAATCGATTTATTGCATGGCTTGTTAAGCACGTTAACGCCTAGCTCTATCAATGAAGAGCATCGTCTTTTGTTGCTCGCAGAATATGAGCGTCTTGAGTTGGCGAAGCCAACTGGCATGCCAGCGCCATCAGCGAGTTCAGTAGATGCTTTGGATCGTGAGGAAATTCGTGTTGATGAACCTTCCGAGCAGAGTGTTTACGATGAGAAAGGTTTTGGTTCTCAGAGTAAGTTGGCTGAGCAAATTCGTAGCTCATCTAATACCGTCCCTCTTGAAACGTTACTCGAGTCTATAAAATACGCCTCATTGGTTGACTCGTCTCGGGACTGAGCGTAGCTTTTTGATGCTGAAATTATCTAGGCATCATTTGTAGCAAAAGCTGCGACTTAGTCCGTGCTAAGTTCTTATAAATGTTGCCAAGCTGCCTAACAAAAATAAGAGGAAGCGCCATGACAGAGCAACATATTTATCCTGTTTCTCCTGAACTTGAAGAATTTTCAACGCTTAACAAAGACCAATATTTAGAGCTATATAAGGCATCTATTGATGACCCAGAGAGTTTCTGGGCAGAGCAAGCCAAAAGAATCGATTGGTTTAAGCCGTTTACCAAAGTCAAAGACGTATCTTATGCATCGAAAGATTTGCATATTCGTTGGTTTGAAGACGGTATCTTGAACGCGTCCTACAATTGTTTAGACCGTCACTTGGCTGATAAGGGCGATCAAACTGCGATTATTTATGAAGGTGATGACCCTTCTCAATCTGAACATATCTCATACAAACAGCTGC
>NZ_LWFI01001142.1:0-882 GCF_001635735.1 Oleiphilus sp. HI0067 | reverse complement strand
CATAAACCCTTGCACGTATTGGCAGTGATTTCTCTGCAAAAATGATTCTTGCGACAGGTTTTCCACGCCGGATGCAAAGCTCTTTATGCCAAGTTGTTTGGCAATCGCGAGCAAAGATTCAATAACAAGTTTGTTCTTTTTGTTGTGCAGGCAACTCGCTACGGTTTGTCGATCGAGTTTGATCATATCGATGGGGAGACTGTCGAGCTGCGTTAGCGATGATGAGTTCGCGCCAAAGCCATCAATAGTAATGACACAACCGAAACTCTTGAGTGTTTTGAGTTGTTTAATGGTGTCGCTACTAGATTGAGCAAGAGTGTTCTCTGACAGCTCTAGTATTAGACGATTGGGATTAAAGCTGTGCTCTATGCAGGCTCCTTTAAGCATATTCAGCAGACTAGGGTGGTTGTATTGTTTGCGAGTAAGATTGAACGCATAAGAAAGTTGTTTACCACAAGCTTTCTCGATTGATTTTGCTTCAATGCATAATTGGTTAAATGCCCATTTTCCAATGATCTGCAATAGTCCTGTTGATCCGCAATGCTTAAAAAGTCATCCGGAAGTAATATTCCTTTGCTCGGGTGATTCCATCGGGTGAGCGCCTCAAGTGCAACGATCTCTCCATTATTGATGTCGATAATGGGCTGATAATAAAGCTCAAATTGATTTGTGTTGATGGCAGTCCGCAATGCTTGTTCAATTTCGCATTGTCGTTGCATCTCTTTGTTCATTTCTTCGTTATAAAATTGAATGTTATTTCTACCCGCATTTTTTGCTTTATACATCGCCATGTCGGCATTTTTGAGTAGTTTTTCATAGCTGTCACCATCGTCGGGGAAAAGTGTAATCCCTAGGCTTGAGGTGATAATTAGCTCATTGTTT
>NZ_LWFI01001141.1:0-936 GCF_001635735.1 Oleiphilus sp. HI0067 | reverse complement strand
GGTCGAGGCGGAGATCATTCCGAACTTGGCGCGATCGACGTTCGTGCATTCTGTCAGCGCCACCACTTTAGTGAGCGCGACACACACTTGGTTTCTTGGCTGGTTGAACAGCACTTATTGATGTCGACAACTGCTCAGAAAAAAGACGTAGCTGACCCTGAGATCATTTACGAGTTCGCAGCAAAAATACCGAGCATTGTCCATTTAGAATATCTCTATGTATTGACGGTATGCGACATTGCGGCGACGAACCCGAAGCTATGGAATACTTGGCGAGCAAGCTTACTACAGCAATTGTTTGTGGAAGCACGCCGCGCCCTACGTAAAGGCGTTGAATCTCCGGTATCAAGAGGTGCCTGGATTAACGCAACTCGCCAAGAAGTGCGTTCGACCCTGTTTCAAAAAGAGTATCTTGCCTCTCACGTAAATGACCTAGTAGATACGCTTGACGACGAGTTCTTCCTTCAAGGAGCAGTTGACGACATCGTATGGCAGTGCGAAGCGATCCTTGCACAAGAAGACAAGGCACAGCCCGTTATTGCCCTTAGAGATAAAGACGATGGTACCAATCAGGGGTTCTCGCAGCTGATGGTTTACCTACGTTCAGACGACGATCTTTTCGCTGCAAAGACCGCGATGCTTGAACAGCTCAACATTAACGTATTGAGTGCGCGCATTAGCTCAGCGAGTGGCGGCTTTACCGTAAGCAACTTCGCGATCACTAATTCTAATGGCGATTCGCTAGCAGACGACCCAGAACGAAAGTCTCTTATTATTGAAAAGCTCTCCGAGGCACTTGATGATCCAAACGACTACCCTGAAATCATTGGTAGACGAACGCCTCGCGCCCTTAAACATTTTTCATTCCCTACTGAGGTTACGCTAAGCAACGATGCAGTAAATCATCGAACAGTCGTCGAGGTCGTAACACCTGAC
>NZ_LWFI01001140.1:0-702 GCF_001635735.1 Oleiphilus sp. HI0067 | reverse complement strand
AAGCGACCGCTATACGTACCAAACCAGGCATTCGCAAATATTTCAGTACAAAACCCATCACGTATGAGTCACCGTCGAATCTATGAAAAAATTGGCGTCCGTTATGACGACTCTGATCAGCTCGAGAACATTGTTGCTAAGGTTAAGGCGATGCTTAAGAAGCATCCTGATATCGATACTAAGCAAACATTAATTGTAAATTTTGACTCGTTTGGCGCGTCATCTCTCGACTTCTTTATCTATACGTTTACGAAGACGACTGACTGGATTGAGTATCATTCAGTGAAGCAAGATGTTCTTGTTCAAGTTATAAACATTATTGAAGGTGAGGGCGCCGAGTTCGCATTCCCTACATCGACAGTCCACCTTCCAGAACTTACTTCAAGCGGTTTGCAGTTGATGCCGTCTCAGCGTACAAACGAAGGTTAATATGCACGCAATTATTGGTGGAACCGGCTTAAACCAACTTGGTAACTTTGAGCTAAAAGAAGACTGCAATCTTGATACTCCATACGGTGCGCCGAGTGGAATATTTCAAAAAGGAACCCTCGCAGGAAAAGATATTGTTTTTTTAGCTCGTCACGGGCAACCACATAACATTCCTCCACATAAGATTAACTATCGTGCAAACATGCATGCTTTAATGCAGCTAGGCGTTAAAGATGTTATAGCCATCAACGCGGTTGGCGGGATACATAGTCA
>NZ_LWFI01001139.1:0-1014 GCF_001635735.1 Oleiphilus sp. HI0067 | reverse complement strand
CTCTATCAAACTACCTAACTTATATCGGTTTGGCATTATCAAGCCTTGCTTGGCTCGTCATATCTAGCGCTAATATAAACATCCTCGAGCAAGTTTTAATCCCAATTATTTTATGGTTCGCCACTGCCAGTTATTTAGGGCTACATATCGGTTTAAAACTCCTCCCCTCCATCGCATTCGTTTACTTTGCTATACCGATTTGGGACTACCTCAATCAAGCCCTTGTCGACTTAAGTAGCTTAACTGTGACTTGGCTAGTCGATCTCATCGACATTACCGCTCTTATCGAAGCAAATACCATCACACTTCCCTATGGTGCTCTAGTGATTGCCGACGGGTGTTCAGGACTGCGTTACTTTACAATTGCATGCGCACTCGCCGTATACGTAATTCTTGATTCAAAACCTAATAGGGCTCTAAGCACCAAGCTATTAGCAACCGCAATTGCACTTAGTCTATTCTCCAACTGGCTCCGAATTTTCTTGTTGATACTTATTGCTTATGAAACAAACATGGAAAGCAGCTTGGTCGCCGATCATGAAACCTTTGGCTGGATTATCTTCTGTATAGTGTTAGCGCCTCTATTTTTTATCGCTCGTCGGTTTGAACTATTCCCAGAGCAAAAGGAGCCTAGTAAACAAGCACTTTCTATCAAAAAAATAGCGCTTACATTCGCCCTTTTAATGCTAACACCTGTTTTAAGCTTCGCTCTAAATAGCGCAATAAAAGTACCCAATATTATTTCAAGCTCTCAATTAAGCTATACACCAGCAAAACCAGATACAAACATACCGAAACTTCCAAACGCAAAAATCTTGCTGCAGAAGAAAGCAAACAATTACGTGCAAAACATCCAGCTTTATAGAGTACTTAACTGGAAAGAAGAGAGCACCGAAAACCTTGTACCCTATTGGCCATCGCCATTTTCTCACACTGACTGGCTAGTCGAATCTCGAAACATTATTACCGCAGATACGCAACAATTTCAGTATGTTGGCCTTAAGCACAAGTTAC
>NZ_LWFI01001138.1:0-873 GCF_001635735.1 Oleiphilus sp. HI0067 | reverse complement strand
GTAATACTTATTGCGTTTAAGCGAATGTTCTGAAGCTTTCGGGCAGTGTGTGCTCATGATGCTTTGCTGAATTATTGAGCGCTAAAGAATAAAGAAAAGCGTAAGGAATACCAACAGTTGATGCTTGAAACAATGCGGCGAAAGAAATGGGAAGAAGGAAATACTGGATAGTGGATTTGGGTGGGGAATGACCAGCTAGCCCTTCATTCAGATTGACGGGCTAGCTGGTAGAGTTCGGAGCTTGTTATTTACACTCGCTCAAGCTTTTGACCATTCCTTCGATCAGCGCATTGTAATGGCCTGGGCCTTCTTCAATTGCGCTACCAAGCGGGTCCATAATGCCGATGGTTGTGACCACTGAGCCTTCGAATACATTGCTCACTAAGCCTGAGTCAAACTGAGGCTCTGCAAAGACACAGGTCACATTGAGTTCCGTGACTTTATCTTTAATTTCTTTGATGCGTGCTGGACTTGGTGCTTCGGCATCTCCAAGTGTAATGGATCCAGTTGCTGGAACATTGAAGCGTTTTTCAAAGTATTGATAGGCATCGTGGAAGACGACAAACTTTGGTTCACCCAGTTCTGAAATTTGTGCTTGTGCGTTTGCAATTAGTTCATCCAGACCTGCGATTGCCTTTTCAGCATTCGCTTCGTATTTGTCAGCGTTTTCTGCATCCATTTTTGAAAGAGTGTCTTTAATCACAGTCACCCAGTTTTTCGCATTAACAGGGTCAAGCCATGCGTGAGGGTCTACTCCGTCATGGGCATGGTGATGACCTTCATGCTCATCATGTCCATGGTCGTCATGTCCGTGATCATCATGCTTGTCGTGTCCGTGGTCGTCATGCTTGTCGTGTCCGTGGTCGTCATGCT
>NZ_LWFI01001137.1:0-1790 GCF_001635735.1 Oleiphilus sp. HI0067 | reverse complement strand
AGACTTATTTACTGCTTCAGCATTATGATCCTGAGTTCACAGAGCTCTTCAAAGTGGCTGCTGACTTTGAGAACGAAATGCCTAGAACGCCAAGCTCTGAATCTCATTATGCGCAGTTCATTTCAAGTTTGGTTCACGAGAAGTCTTTTCTGCATTGTGATCGCAAAGCGATCGCTCGAGTGATTGAACATAGTTCACGACAAGCAGAAGACCAAAGTAAGCTTTCTCTGCACGCGTCGGATATCGCCAACTTGTTGCGTGAAAGTAATTACTGGGCCCAAGAACAAAGCTCGAACATGATTCGTTGTGCTCATGTAGAGAGGGCTTTAGAAAGTAACTTAATGCGTAACAGTCGTATCAAAGATCAAATGTTTCACACCCTAAGCAATGGTTCCACTTTGCTAAGTGTCGAAGGGGCTGTGATCGGACAAATCAATGCGCTCTCAGTTTTGAGTACAGGTGGAGCCGAGTTCGGTATGCCGAATAGGGTGACTGCGAATTGCTACTTTGGTGATGGCGATATCATTGATATTGAGCACAATGCGCGTCTAGGCGGAAATATTCACACGAAAGGTGTGATGATTCTTTCATCTTATCTTTCGACTTTGTTTGCGAAGTATAAGCCGATGCCTTTGTCTGCAAGTATTGCCTTTGAGCAGTCTTATGGAGAAGTTGATGGTGATAGCGCATCGTTGGCTGAATTATGCGCGTTAGTTTCTTCGTTAGGTGAACGGCCAATTAAGCAAAATTTTGCTGTAACCGGCTCGGTGAATCAATTTGGTGAGGTTCAGCCAGTTGGCGGTGTGAACGAGAAGATTGAAGGCTTCTTTGATGCATGTGAGATTCTTGGTTTGACGGGAGAGCAAGCTGTTATCTTGCCCTCTACTAACCAGATCAATTTGATGTTGAGTAAAAAAGTTCGCGATGCAATCAAAGCCAAGCGCTTCCATATCTACACAGTTGAACGGGTAGATGAAGCGCTTGAATTATTGTTAGGAGAGCATCCGGGGGTTAAAGATAAGGATGGAAATTATCCTGTTCGATCAATGTATGGATCTATTTTGCAAAAGTTCGATGCATTGCGTACTGCAGAAAATGAACAAGAAGGTGCGTAGCGCCTTAGTTGATTTTGCGAAATGTTAAATTGATTCGAGGCTCTTTTATATGTCGTTGTTTGGGTATCTGATGCTTCCAGTGAGTTTGAACGTCTGGTGACATCACCAACAAGGTGTTGTGTTTTAGCTCTATCGACTGTTTGGTTTCGATGCCATCATTTGGCTTGAGTTCGAACTTTCGTGTTATACCAAGCGATACCGATGCGATTGGAGTATCAGAGTCTAGCTCTGACTCATCGTCGCTATGCCAAGAAACGGAATCTTGCCCGTCTCGGTACTGATTGATCAATACTGAGTTGTAAGCGCAACTGGTCAGTATTTCGACTCGCTCTTTGATGGTTAACACTGCATCATGCCAAGGTGTCGGCTGGAATAATTTGCCGGAGTAGTTGTAGCTATTTTCCGCATCTCCCATCCAAACCTGCAGCCTTGGAATACGTTGATAGCGGCCATAAACTCGTATTTCTGGTTGTTGCCAATTCAGTTCATCCAATAGAATTTGAAAAAGTTGCCCGGCTGTATGGTCATCGAGAAACGGCGAAAAAAATGAAAGATTACCTCCTGACAACTGAATCAGTTCTGGTTCATTTTGCTTTGGAAGGCTTTCATTAAATAAACTTTCCTGATTCATTGTGCGATCGCCTCAATGCATGTTGGAGAATAACTGTTAGTTAG
>NZ_LWFI01001136.1:0-1104 GCF_001635735.1 Oleiphilus sp. HI0067 | reverse complement strand
TGGGGTGGCGTCGCCTACGGCGTATAACGCGTACTTTAATGAAGAGCTACCGCAATTAATGACAAGTACGTGTTTTGAGCTCATAGTTTTCTTCCGTGTGTGATTAAGCTGCGGTTGCCTCTAGTGCTATTGCAGAGCATTCATAATAAATGTCGTTAAAGGTTTGCCCATCTAAGCCCAGTTCGCCGAGAGCCTTCCAGTCTATTTGTTCAAGTAAACCTTGTTCGAAAAGCAGTGTAGATTGCAATATTAAACCTTGCACGCCTTTACGTTCCATCAGTGCAGAGCGCATTGAGTCTTTAATTGGAATACTTTCAATAACTTGATCGATAGGTTGGTCAAAAAACGCGTCTAAACAACTGAGCAGACCAGTTGTATAGAATTCATTCTGTAAATCTGAACTTACAAAGTCCGCGAGTTTTTCACAGGTCATTGCACGAACAATGGCGATGTATTGTAGTGCATCAGGCTTGTTATCAAGTTTGCTCAACGCAAGCAGTGTTGCCCAACTTTTAATGCGCTTTAAACCAAGTAAGGCGACAGCTGATTTAATTGAGTCAATTTCTTTCGTGCGTCGATAAGCGGCTGAATTAATCAATTTCAGTAACTTAAAACTGATAATGGGGTCTTGGCTTATAATATCGCTGACGTGGTTTATGTCTATATTGGGGTCTTGGAGTTCAGCGATTAGCCCAAGTACCGATATTTGGTTGGTGTTTAATTTTTTACCCTTAACCAATTCAGGCTTAGCAAGAAAATAACCCTGAAACAACTCAAAGCCTAAATCGGAACAAAGTTGAAACTCTTCGTGAGTTTCAACTTTTTCGGCAAGCAAAGTGACGTCGAAGTCCTTTAGATAGTCGACTGATTGTCGCAACTCATCTTCACTCAAACTAGGTAGATCGATTTTCACGATATCGATATAAGGAAGCAGAGGTTTGTAGTGAGGTGCTTTTACTACGTCGTCCAGCGCAATCGTATAACCGACTTTCTTAAGCGCAATGACGCGCTTTATGAAGCTTGGAGTAATTTTAACGTGCTCAAGGATTTCGATGACCACCATGTGAGGATCAAAGATGGGCTTTTCCATTAACAGTTCGCCTG
>NZ_LWFI01001135.1:0-1188 GCF_001635735.1 Oleiphilus sp. HI0067 | reverse complement strand
AACGCAGCATTTCCTAACTCAGCGGCCATTTTTGGATCCTGAAGTAATCGGCTCAATTGCACCTTCAAATCAGCATCATCCTGCACAACACTTAACGAGCTGGATGCCATGAACTCTCGACATATCATTTCAAAATTAAAATAGTGAGGGCCAATCAGCATAGGCTTACCCAATGCTCCGGGCTCTATCGGATTATGGCCACCAACTTCCGTTAGAGAACCTCCGATAAAAACAATGTCGCTCGCCGCATAAAAACGCATCAACTGCCCCATAACATCTAAGACGTAAACATCCTCATCGGGCAACAAACTTTCTCGCTCACTGTACCTGCCGACACGAAACCCCATCTCATGGGCTAAACGATATGCAGAATCAAAACGCACTGGATGTCGTGGCACCAATATCAATAGCAAATCAGGGTAACGCTGCTTTAATTCCTGATGCACAGCTAGAACCTTGGCATCTTCACCCTCATGCGTGCTCGCCGCGATCCAAATCATTTGCTCAGAATCGAGTCCCTCTCTCAAGATCAGACCTTTTTCGGCGAGTTCTGCGTCAAATTGCATATCGAATTTTAGGCTTCCGGTGACGCGAATACGATCTGGTGAAATACCTAACCGCTCAAACCGTTCGGCATCCGGTTTAAACTGACATAGCACCAGCTGCAAACTATCAAAAAGCCACGAAAGCAGTAGCAAAAAGCGCTTATAACCTCGCGCAGAACGCTCAGATAAGCGAGCATTAGCTAGTACCACAGAACAACCCGCCTTCTGCGCACCATGCAGCATATTCGGCCAAAGCTCAGTTTCCATGATGATTACAAACTTGGGACGAATACGCTTAAGAAACGCACCGACAAACAACGGAAAATCATATGGGGCATATACATGATAAACAGAGTCACCAAATAGCTTACTCACCAATGCAGAGCTCGTAGGCGTCATTGTCGTGACAGTAATACGCTTTGCAGGATAACGAGTTTGCAGCTCTCGAATAATAGGTTCGGCCGCAAGCAACTCTCCGACGGAAACAGCATGAATCCAAAAATCTTGAGCTTGTTCTGGGGCCTTAAAAAAGCCTAAACGCTCCAAGCGACGTGATCGATACTCAGGCGAGCGAATCCCTCGAAGCAATAAGTGCAACAGCACAAAAGGAATGCAGATCGCAATAATAATTGAGTAAACTAAC
>NZ_LWFI01001134.1:0-1631 GCF_001635735.1 Oleiphilus sp. HI0067 | reverse complement strand
AAGCATCTAATTTAAGCATTTCTTTACCTTTAAAAAGCCTCGGTAGGCTAAATCAAATTAACGTCAAAAATCCTGCGTGGAATCAATGAAGACTTCGCAGTTTCTCTTTTAACTTCGTCGAGACTCGCATTGTTAAAAGGGCATAAAATCGTCACCAAACCATGGGCGAGACAATCTATCACGCAAGCAAAAGGAATCAAATTTTTTAATGTATCTAATCTTGATAACTCTTATCTAGCCAGCTTTTTTCACTATTTTGCTCTGCACAATCATGAAGAGAAATATAAACCTCAGGATTTAATCCTTCAGGCAACTGATAATCCTGTGTCGCCTTCTTCAAATCATTCAATAAAATTTGTGCGCCGTCTCTATTCGTTGCAGTCACAAGACATGCAAAACGGCGATCACTTAATTTATACAACACATCTGTAGAACGAATACGGCTTTTCCAGATCGACACAAGAACCTGCAACAATGTTCTTTCTTTCGTCAGATTCATTTTTCTTGGTAATTCAACATCAATCACCAGCAGCACACAATTCATCTGGTAACGCTGATGCAAGGCAAAGTAATGAGAAAGGTCTTGCTCAAACTGTCTCGCATTACGACATGCGAACATATCCTCCTCAGTATGCTTAGGCCCTGCTCTTTCAAGTCGACCGATACGAAAGCGAACAAAGCTCGCTAACGCAAATAATGAAAAAACTAGAACGGCATTTTGGGCTAGCTGCGTAAAATCATTTAGCGCGCTTAAAAGCAACATACAAAGAAGAGAAAAGGTCGCGGCAAACACCAAATCAAGGACTAATGCTGCCCAAACAGTCATCACTAACAAGCAGCCCATAACAGCAACACTATTCACACCCGATGTCAGATGCACAACAAAAATAGATGCAAAAAGGACTAAATTAATTGCTGGAATAAACTTGAGAAGATTTGAAAACAAAGAGGAGAAGTTGAGCGCAAACATCACAGCGCTCAAACCGATGATGAAAAACACCGCGTGGTTCAAGCCTAATAAAACAAGCTCAATGATCGGAAATAGCAAAACGAAAAACGATAACAGTTCTTTTTGCAGCGTTTTCTGAATCATTTCAGGAGCGACTCTGATTTACGCTAGTTTAATGGCCAGTGACTCTAGATATTCCAAGCTCGGAATCACCGCATATTCTCCATCGACCCTAATACGGCTATGTTCAGCAGGAGAATCGCTCTGCTCTTCTTCTTGAATGATATCCTTACTCACCTTTACTAAGCGCGGGAGACCTTGAGTGAGAATGGCGCTAAAAGGTAACTTCTGATTATCTAGCCCAACGCTATTAATTACAGCTATACGCGCTTGAGTATTCCGAGCGGGTTTCTCTTGGCCATTGGCAACTTCATAGCTTAGCAATGGAACCTGTATACCCCGCCACATAATATTTCCTAGAAAATATTCTGGCCCTTCTGCTTCTTGTGGTTTGGTATATTCAATTACCTCGGCCACACTCACGTTTGGCAACACCAACTTAGTGCCTTCAACCGGCAAATATAAACTCGAAATTAGCTCTGATTCAGACACTCTGAACTTCCTTCATTTTTTAGGCAAATTAAGAAATGCCTGTATTCTTGTAATACGCTGTCATTAACAT
>NZ_LWFI01001133.1:0-15369 GCF_001635735.1 Oleiphilus sp. HI0067 | reverse complement strand
GCTCTGGCTCTGGCTCTGGCTCTGGCTCTGGCTCTGGCTCTGGCTCTTGCTCTGGCTCTGGTTCTAGCTCTGGCTCNNGCTCTGGCTCTGGCTCTGGCTCTGGCTCTGGCTCTGGCTCTGGCTCTGGCTCTGGCAAATCATTATAAGTTGCCGTATCACTTAATACCTCAACGACAGGCTCTGTTTTTTGTTCGCTAGAATCACTATCTTCTTGTTCTAGCGCCTTTAGCTTAGGCATAAGGCCGCCAATCACACCACTAGTAATCGTATTAACCTCAGGCTCCACAAACAATTGTGTTGCTTTAGGTACGGTCGATCGCTTACTGGTTTTTAATTGAGGATTTAGATCTGCGGATCTCGGAGCTTGGCTTGAGTTCGAATATGCTTTCTGGATTGATTTAACTGGCGTTGTGTCGTCGCCAGAGGAGCTAAACATCTCACTAAAGTAGTCCTGCAATAGATCATCATTCTTACTATGAGCAGCAGGTTTATCGTTGTTGTGAGACACAGTACAGCTCGACCTATTCTCGGTGGATTAACGACAGTACTTAATGCGCGGCAGCATCAGTTTTGCTACGGAAAGCACGTTCAATTGAAGCTTAGTGTTGCGTTCAAGACGAAACGAAATCATCATCGTTGTTAGAAAAATCAGCATTGCTTCATACTCAGATGTATCTTTCTTACCGTTCAATACAGCATCGACATCAATGGTCGATTGCAATTCAAATCGATTTCGAAATAACTGAAGAGGCTTAGGCGCGGTAAATAGAACATCTAAGTAATCTTCAATAATTTGATCGTTATAAGAGGGGTACTGCACATCATATACTTGCTGTGTCATCACCCTTTCCTTTTATATTCCGTTGGGTGTTTTCTCTAACAAAGTTTCAAGTAGTTTTTTGTATGCGCGCACACCGTGTGTCACGGCGTCTAAATCTGAGGGCACCACACCCTTGGTACTCGCATCTCTGAACTTCGTATCGACCGGGATCGCAAATTTCCAAACGTTATCACCCCATGTCTGTTTAATTGTTCGAAGACTTTGTAATGAGGCCTGTGTCCGTCTATCAAACATAGTCGGCAAAATAAGATGTTGCAGATTACTTTTTTGCGAGCGTATGACCATCGATAAAGTATGCATCATTCGCTCAAGCCCTTTGATAGCCAAAAACTCTGTCTGCACCGGGACAATTAACTGCTGGCTGGCTGCTAAAGAGTTGATCATAAGCACGCCGAGTGACGGAGAATTATCTAACAATACAAAATCATACTGATCCCATAACAGCGCTAGCGTCTTTGATATGATCAGGCCCATTCCATCGACACCCACCATACGTCTTTCAAGCGTCGCTAATGCTGTGGATGCAGGCATTAGATCTAGACCTGGGCAAGACGTTGCCGTAATGAGTTGTTCAGGCAAACCATCTGGCACTCTACCCTTGTGCATAAACAGGTCAAAAGTACTCTGCTCTATGGTGTCTGGATCATGACCAAAATAGCTGGTCAATGATCCATGCGGATCTAGATCCATTACAAGAACGCGTTTACCTTGCGATGCAAGGAGCCCCCCGAGGGATACAACCGTAGTGGTTTTACCAACCCCACCTTTTTGGTTTGCTATTGCCCAAATACGCACGTTCTTCCGACTCCTGAATTATATTTTTTGTACTGCAAAATCAATGAATTAGATATTAACACCACGCATCCATTGCTAAAACCCAGCGGCAAATATCTACGTCAACAATCTGACACACAACGCAATATTGCACATCTCATGCCAAACACGCTTGACGAAAATGAAACGAGATAAGTTAGCGAATAAGCGTACTGCGGACGTCGCCCGAACGGGAGACTAATAGAACAATTCGTCGGTTATCACTCCGACCTTCAGGAGTGTCATTACGAACAATAGGTGAATACTGACCAAACCCCATAGCCACCATGCGCGATTCTTCAATATTTTCGATCGCTAGAAGCTGTAAAAAAGTCGTCGCCCTTAATGCAGAGAGCTCCCAATTATTCTGAAATTCACTATTTGAGACGCGCCGGTTATCAGTATGCCCCTCGATCAGAATGCCGTTTCCGCGATCACGCAATACACCCGCAATCTTTTTGATAACACCAAAAGCTTGCTCTGAAGGGATCACATCGCCACTTTCAAAAACGACGTTATCGCGTAGCGTTATCTCTACCCACTCATCAAGCAAAGTAACCGAAATCTTGTCTTCGTATATTAAGTCAGCAAAGCTATCTTCAAATTCGCCCGCTATCGACTCTAGTTGTTCATCATCAATATTGTCTTTGTTCGATTCGTAACGTTCATGACGACCTACCAGTAGAGGGTTCAGACCTTCGCTTTTGCTAAAACTTTCTGACTTATGGCTAATCTCACCAATTTGAATTGGTTCTAGACTTTTCTGACGGGTGTTGAAGACGCCCTCTAGCGTTTCTGATAGGACCTTATACTTCCCCTCATTAACCGAGGAGATCGAATACATCACAACGAAGAATGCGAACAAAAGCGTTATAAAATCTGCGTAGGATACTAACCAACGATCATGATTTTCATCTGCGGTAGTACGACGTTGTCGACGCATAGTCGTCCCCTAGACCTTGGCATGTTCGAGGTGTAAATACCCCTTAAGCTTCAGTTCCAAAGAACGAGGATTTTCACCTTCAGCGATCGATACCAATCCATCAATCACCATTTCGTAATAGCGAGTTTGATGCTCTACCTTATGACGTATTTTGTTCGCAATCGGAAGAAATACTAAGTTAGCTAAACCCACTCCGTATATTGTTGCGACGAAGGCAGTCGCGATGCCGGCGCCCAATTGGCTTGGATCGGCAAGATTACTCATCACGTGAATCAGACCAAGCACAGCACCAATGATACCGATGGTCGGCGAGTATCCAGCCATCGAGTCATAGACTTTAGCCAAGTCTAAGTCCCGCTGCTCACGCGCAAGCATATCGACTTCTAGCACGCTTTGAATCGACTCAGGCTCAGCGCCATCAACAAGGAGCTGAAGACCTTTTTTGCAGAAAGACTCGCGTTCTTTTGGGAGAACCGACTCCAAACCCAGCAAACCATCTTTGCGCGCACGAACACTCCACGACAGCAATTTATTAATACCGTCGTCAATTGATACATGAGGAGGAAAAAACACCCACTGTAAAGCCGAAGCGCTGCGCTTCAAGGTATGTGTAGGAGTTTGGACGAGAATAGCGGCAAGCGTGCCACCGATAACGATTAAAGCCGCTGGACCATTAATCAGAGAGTCGAACGTGCCGCCTTCAATTGCGTTACCGCCAAAGATCGCAACAAAAGCTAGTAATAGCCCTACGACACTCAGGTAATCCATTAGCTTAACCTATTTATTATTTGCTCACCGATTTCGTTAATATCAAGCGACCGATCACTGTAACCAGCTTTATCAACCACCATCGGCATTCCGTATACAACGCAAGAGTCTTCTGTTTGAGTCCATACAGTCGAGCCGCCAGACTTCATTAGTCGACACCCTTCTTTACCGTCTGAACCCATGCCTGTCAGAACAATCCCTAAAGCTTTACCAGGAAATGTCTTCGCCACTGAACCAAAGCTCAAATCAACTGATGGTTTGTACGTCAGCCTCTCATCGCCATCAAGCACAGATATAACCTTACGACCTGCTCTTTGACCAACAATCATTTGCTTGCCCCCTGGCGCCAAATAAGCTGTACCCGCTTCTAGAGTATCGCCATCCACAGCTTGCTTTACTTTCACTTGGCTTAATCCATCCAAGCGCTCAGCAAAAGCAGGGGTAAATGTTGCCGGCATATGCTGAACAAGCAAAATAGGTACCGGAAAATTTTGAGGTAATTTAGTGACCACTTTTTGCAAAGCGACCGGACCACCGGTAGATGTACCGATAGCCACAACATCAACACTATGGCCTCTCCTAGAAGAGCCCGCAGCGTTAGAGTTAATGGATGTTGTAGGCGAAGTTGGCTCACTCGTTAAAGGACGACGCGTTGCCGCTTCGCTCCCTTTAGTCTCAGTAGTGCCTGACGTATTTGCAGAACGAAAACTACTCGCTTTGAATCGGTGACGGCCGGCGATTGAAAGAACGCGTTTACGAAGAATATCTTGCATCTTCGTGGCATCACGCGCGATATCTTCAAAGTTCTTAGGAAGAAAATCTACTGCCCCTGCGTCTAATGCATCAAGGGTTACTCTCGCCCCTTCGTGCGTCAGCGATGAAAACATTAGAATCGAGGTCGGTTGTTCGGACATAATCTGACGAACTGCTGAGATGCCATCCATAATAGGCATTTCATAATCCATCGTAATTACATCTGGTTTTAATTCGACATTTTTCTCGACGGCTTCTTTACCGTTTGTTGCCATACCAACGATTTCAATGCCGTTTACATTTCGCAGAATCTCGTTCAATCGTTTTCTAAAAAAAGCTGAATCATCAACTATCAGAACTTTTACTGTCATCCCTTACAAACCCTGCAAAACAACATTACGCGTAACGCGTTAATAAACTTGGAATATCTAGAATGAGGGCAATACGGCCATCACCTGTTATGGTTGCGCCCGCCATACCTGGCGTGCCATGCAACATGCCACCTAGCGGTTTAATTACGACCTCTTCCTGCCCAACTAATTGATCAACGATAAACCCAACCTTTTGAGTACCCACTGCAACAATCACAACGTGTGCGAATTCTGGATCTGTGGCACCACCATTTTTAACGAGCCATCGCTTGATATAAAACAGTGGGTAAACATTGTCACGGACAACAATACATTCTTGACCATCGACAACATTTGTCTTCGTTAAATCTAAGTGGAAAATTTCGACAACGCTTACGAGAGGGAATGCGAAAGACTGTTGCTCTAGCTTCACCATCAATGTCGGCATGATAGCTAGGGTCAACGGCACTTTGATCGTTAAACAGCTACCTTTACCAAGCTCTGAATCAATATTGACGCTGCCGTTGAGCTGCGTGATCTTTGTCTTCACGACATCCATACCGACACCGCGGCCTGACACATCAGAGATCTCTTCTTTCGTTGAGAAACCAGGTGCAAAAATCAGGTTGTAACACTCGTTGTCACTCAAGCGATCTGCGGCGTCCTGATCATAGACACCCTTTTCAACGGCCTTTCTTCGTAATACTTCGGGATCCATACCTGCGCCGTCATCACGGATGGATAGCAGAATATGGTCACCTTCTTGTTCGGCCGACAACAACACTTCACCAACAGGAGGCTTACCGTTTGCTTCACGCACATCAGGCATTTCGATGCCATGATCAACCGCATTTCGAACCAAGTGAACGAGAGGATCTGAGAGAGCCTCAACTAAGTTCTTATCTAAATCAGTTTCTTCACCTTGTAAAACAAGGTTTACTTCTTTTCTTAGGTTTCTCGCTAGGTCACGTACAACACGAGGAAAACGTCCAAAAACCTTCTTAATTGGCTGCATTCGCGTTTTCATAACGGCAGACTGTAAGTCCCCCGTTACAACGTCAAGATTCGACACCGCCTTCTGCAAGGCTTCGTCAGTACTGTCATCCCCTAAACGTTTTAAACGATTACGGACCAATACCAGCTCGCCAACCATATTCATAATTTCGTCGAGTCTCTTCGTATCAACACGAACGGTCGTCTCGGTCGTCAAGCCATCTGCCCGCGCATTAGCCTTGGGTTTTGCCGCAGGCTTACTGGCAGAAGGACTGCTTGCTACTTTGGGTTTCGCAATACGGCTTGTCTTAGCAGTAGAGGCTGACTGTCTAACTTCCTTATCTTCCGGTGTTGAAACAGAAGACGGACTCGGAGGCGGCGTTGTCTGAGACTTATTCGCTTGAGGCGCTTCACTTGCAGGCCCTTTACCTTGGCCATGCAAATCATCAAGTAATTTTTCAAACTCGTCATCAGTAATCATGTCCGAATTTGATGATATAGAAGCCTCAAATTCTTTGGTCTCAGGTTTTTCAGGTTCAGCACTCGCTGCGGGAGTATCAGAAGCTGCTGAGCTCGCAGGATCAAACTTCCCTTCGCCATGAAGCTCATCAAGAAGTTTTTCGAATTCGTCATCGGTGATTTCATCAGAAGCACTAGCATCTGATGCCGTATTTGCTTTTGGCTCTGAAGGAATCGGAGACTTACTTGGCGCATCCGCGACTTTATGCTCTTGCAGCTCACCTATGAGGCTTTCAAATTCTTCATCAGAAATATCAGACTCACCTGCTGGAGACGCATCTTGTGATGGAGCAGCATCATTTGTTGAGGCGGGTGTCTCTTGAGCTGGAGCTGAAGTTGGGCCATCAAGCGCATCCAACAACATCTCAAATTCATCGTCTGTAATGTCGCCCTCAGCTGAAGCGATCTGGTCAACGATTTTTGCTCCTTCTTCAGCTGTTTGCTGATCTGTTGAAGGAGTTTGTGGAGCTGGCTCATTCGGAGCAGCTTCAGGTACTTCCTCTGCCACCGGCTCCGCGCCTTGTTCACATGCAAAGCGCTCTAAATCTTTTAATAGCGAAGGTTCTGCAGGACTCGGTTGTTCGCCAGAACGAACCTCATCAAACATGACATTAACGGAATCAAGTGCACGAAGCACCACATCCATCAATTCGGCGTCTACGGTTCTCTTACCGTTACGCAAGACATCAAACACATTTTCAGCAATATGACAGCAATCGACCAAGGCCTCTAACTGAAGAAACCCTGCCCCACCTTTAACGGTATGAAAGCCACGGAATATTGCATTGAGAAGATCTAGGTCTTCAGGGTTTTGTTCTAGTTCAACGAGCTGTTCAGATAACTGCTCAAGAATCTCACCAGACTCAACAAGAAAGTCCTGCAAGATCTCTTCATCTGGCTCAAAGCTCATTCACTAACCCCTTTGTACTCTTCCTAAAACCCTAAGCTTGATAAAAGGTCATCCACATCGTCTTGACCATTTACAACATCTTCGCGTTCTTCTTTTTTCATCTGTGGACCTTCGCCATCCATATTGGTTTCGATGGACTCAAGGTCGTGCACAGTACCTGTAATTTGGTCGACCTTTCCGGCCATCCTTACAAGGTTAACGAGATTTTCTTCAACATCTTTAACTAAATTTGTTACACGATTGATAACTTGACCCGTTAAGTCCTGAAAATCCTGTGCAAGCAATATAGATGATAAATTTTGATATACCTTATCTGAGTCATTACCAAGTTGAGTCAAGAAGGTATCCATGCGCCCCGTTAGGTCTCTAAATTCACTAGGGCTCATTTCCTTACGGCGCAACTTTTGCCATTCTTGCTTAAGTTGATCAGCCTCATCTTTCATATGCGATGCATAAGGCATTGTTTCTTCAACAAGGTCTAAGGTTTTGTTGGCAGCGCTATTCGTCATATCAACGACGTAGGCTAGTCGGTCAGATGCATCATCAATTTTCGATAAAGCTTCTCGGCTTTGTACATCACCGCAATCAATCTGAAAGTCGCGAATCGATTCATAGAGACTGCGAGTCAATCGACCTACTTCGACATAAAGTGTTTTATCACGAGTTTGATTAATCTCAGAGATGAGACTAAGCGCGGAAGACAAGTCGCCCTGATCAACGAGATCTTTTAGCTGACTTGTTTGTTCTTTAAGCAGTTGTTCAAAGCCTTCTACACCTTCAATGCTTTGCGCTGCTTGAGACGGAGTTAGTTCGTTCATAACAGTACTAGGCATCAATTCGTTCGAAGATTTTCTCGATTTTTTCTTTCAAGACGGCTGCTGTAAATGGCTTAACCACATACCCATTTACACCTGCTTGTGCCGCTGCAACGATCTGATCTCGTTTTGCTTCAGCAGTAACCATCAACACAGGTAAAGACTTTAAGTCATCATCTGCACGAACGGTCTTAAGCAAGTCAATACCAGTCATTCCTGGCATGTTCCAATCCGTCACGAGGAAGTCATACTTACCGGTTTTCAGCATCGGCAATGCAGTATTGCCGTCATCAGCCTCATCGGTATTTGTGAACCCTAAATCGCGAAGTAGGTTTTTAATAATGCGCCTCATTGTCGAAAAATCATCAACAACAAGGATTTTCATATCTTTATTCAAGTCGACCTCCATTCCTGTCGAAACCTTTGATAGCGTTTCAAACCCTAATATGAAGTCTAGACAGAGAAATGAGTCTAGCCAGTTTTTTTTATTGGAAAATCAAGAACTTTGATTAGTTATGGATAGTCGTAAATTACGAATCAATCCACTCATACATTCTTGACTTTAAACGGATAGCTGCCTGTGAGTGAATTTGACTAACACGAGACTCACTCACATCAAGAATTAAGCCTATTTCTTTTAGATTCATCTCTTCTTCATAGTAAAGAGAAAGCACTAAATTTTCGCGTTCCGGCAAACGCTCTATCTCAGATGCCAGGGCTTTTTTAAACTGCTGCTCACTAAAGAAATCACTCGGTCGATCAGCAGTCGAGCCACTCTCGACTTCAAAGCCTTGGCCTTCAGAGTTTTCAGCCAGTTCCTCGAGTGAAAAAAGCTTACCGGCATTACTATCTTTCAGGCACGCAAAATATTCATCGAGAGACATTTCAAGCTCTGCGGCAATTTGCTCGTCACTCGCATCTTGCCCAGTTCTAGCCTCAATCGCTTTTACTGCTTCCGCGATGCGGCGCGCGTTGCGATGTACGGAACGAGGCACCCAATCGCCCTTACGGACTTCATCCATCATCGCGCCGCGAATTCGGATTCCGGCATAAGTCTCAAACGACGCACCACGATCACTTTCGTATTTTTGCGCAGCCTCTAGCAGGCCAATCATGCCGGCCTGAATCAAATCATCGACTTGAACACTTGATGGAAGGCGAGCCATTAGATGATGTGCAATACGCTTTACTAAGGGCGCATGCTTCACGATCAACTCATCTGCGTACTGTGTTTCTTTTTCGCTATACATCAACAAAACAGTATGGCCCTGCCGTAAAAGTACTGCATGGGGAATAAATCATTACGAGGCTACAGCCAATCCTAGGCTTGTACTAAGCGCTCAACAAAAAACTCCAAATGTCCTCTTGGAGTGCTTGGTAATGGCCACGAATCAGCCTTTTGAGCGAGCTGCTTGAATGCTATAGATGCTTTAGCGCGGGGGTAAGCTTCTAATACAGGGCGCTGACGCTGGACAGCTTTGCGTACGTTTTCATCGTAAGGAACAGAACCTACATATTGGAGTGCAACATCAAGAAAACGTTCCGTCACAGAGGTAAGCTTTGAAAAGAGATGGCGCCCCTCTTCTGGGCTGCGAACCATATTTGCAAGGACACGAAAACGGTACATGTCGTAGTCGCGATTAAGCAGCTTTATTAATGCATAGGCATCGGTAATAGACGTTGGCTCATCGGTCACAACCAGTAACACTTCTTGGGCTGCACGAACAAACGATACAACACCATCTGATATACCCGCTGCGGTATCCACAATCAGAACGTCAAGATCTTGTGATAATTCACTGAAGGCGTTGATTAAACCGGCGTGCTCTAGATGGTTAAGCGCAACCATCTTTTGCGTTCCGGATGCAGCCGGCACGATCTTTATTCCTTTGGGGCCTTCTACAAGAATATCGCGCAGACTTAAATCACCTGATATAACGTCTGAGATATTTCCCTTTGCGGTAATTCCCAAGAGCACGTCGATATTTGCCAAACCTAAATCCGCATCGAGCAATGTCACTCTGCGACCTAGATCCGCTAAGGCTAAAGAAAGGTTGATCGATACATTACTTTTACCGACCCCACCCTTACCGCCAGTGACCGCTATAACTTGAACAGGGCTAGAATTCGCCATGCTGATGAATATCCTTTTGTTTTACTTCTTCTTCGCTTCGAGACAAGACAAACCTTAAAAGCGACTACCAACAACCAAAATAGGTGATTGGTGAAATTTGTCTAGTTGACGCCAGTGATATTAAGCAAAATTGCTAACTGATTCGTCTACATGCTGCTGCGCATTCGCGTGGCTCGGAATTGTCACCCATCGCTCGGAACTATTCAATAATTCCTCCGCTTTATTGAGCAGACTTTGACGCTCCGCCAAATGAATATCTTCTGGCACTCTCTGGCCATCTGTTACATACGCGCAGGAAAGTTTACTCGCTATAAGGTAACTTAATGCTTCCCCAAAGCTTACAGCTTCGTCAAGTTTGGTAATAATTGTTCCCGCTAGCCCGACCATCTTGTAATGCTTATAGTTAGCCTTCATCACAGCATACTGACCCGTTGCCGGCATCACTAAGTAGTTTTGAATGCGATGCGCAGACATTTTCAATTCTTTAAGCTGCTCATTCCACGAACGATCAGACTGCATCAAACCAGCCGTATCCACCAATACAAGCTTGCGATCAGAGCACTTGTCTAGAATCGCATCTAAGCAATTATCCTCGTCAACAACATGCACTGGAACATTCAGAATTCTTCCAAACACTTTTAGCTGCTCGTGTGCGGCGATTCGGTAACGATCTGTTGTCACCAAAGCAATACCATCTGCCCCATGACGCATAACATAACGCGCAGCCAACTTACCAATCGTCATTGTTTTGCCACTTCCGGTCGGGCCAACAAGTGAAATCACGCCACCCATGTCGATGATTTCGCTATATTCTGTCTGAATCGCACCATGAATTTGTTTACGCACCTTTGCCCAAGCAGTATCAGAATCGCCTTCACTTGCAACGCTATCTAGCAATTGCTTTCGAATAGGCTGCTGAATCGCTAGACGCTCTAAGCGCTCATCTACGATCGATTGGCTTGGCGTCACAACAGCTTGAGGCATTGGTTCAATAGATTGTTGCGAAGTCGACTGTTTCGCCTGAGCAGAAATCATTTCGCGTAGTTCACGAAGCTCTTCCTGCATCACGTAAATCGCATCATCTTGCTTGCTCGAACGCTCATCATGATTGACTGCAGGAGTCGCCTGAATCTTATTCGTTTGACCAAACTGCTCTGTTTTAATGACGTTCTGTTCTTGCTTCACGCTCTCGATGCGGCGACGACTTCTATCCATTTCCGCCTGCAATTCGAGACTGCGCTCAGCGCGTTGTTTTGCGAGCTCGGACGCGCTCACTTTAGTTTCATTATTAGATACCTGAGCAACACCCTGCTCTGGCTGATCTTCATATTCGGCAGTTGCCAATATCTCGACACCACCATTTGTTTTTGAGTTTGAAAGAATCACCGCATCAGGGCCTAAATCTTCGCGTATCTGACGCAAAGCATCTTGCATTGAATGGGAGAAATAACGCTTAACTTTCATAACTCTTCACCTAAAGGCTTTTTTGACGACAACTTCCTGTAGTCAAATTATTGACCGACCGTCGACACTATATTTATTTGCTTGTTATCCGGAATCTCTTGATATGAGAGCACCCGAATACCGTCATTTACAAAGCGTGAGAACTTAGCCATCGCTGGGCGGACTGGCGCGGAAACTAACAGTATTACGGGGTTTCCAAGCATTTCTTGTCGCTGCGTTACATCTGCTAGTGAACGCTGCAAGTTCTCCACAATACCGGGCTCCAAGACCATTCCGAGATCATCGGCACCGCCGGTTTTCTGTGCTTGCTGTACAGACTTAAGCAATAGCTGTTCCAATTCAGGCTCGAGTGTAATAACAGGAATTTCCGCCTCACCTTCAATCAGGGTTTGTACGATCATCCGCTTCAAACCTTGCCGACAAGCTTCGGTCAACACTTCTGGCTCTGCGCCTTTAGGTGCGCGACTAATCAAAGCCTCAGCAATAGAACGCATGTCTTTGATTGGCACATCTTCTTGCAATAGATTCTGAAGTACTTTTAATAGAAAGGAGACACTTAAAGTGGTTGGCACTAATTCTTCAGCAAGTTTTGGCGCCTGCTTCGTCAACTGATCAATCCATTGCTGAACCTCTTCGTGACCCAATAGCTCATAAGCATGTTTTTGAAGAAGTTGGTTAAGATGCGTTGCGACAACAGTGCTTGCGTCCACAACGGTATAACCCAAGGCTTGAGCTTGATCTTTGTTCTCTGGATCGATCCAAACGGCTTCCATGCCAAAAGCAGGATCGACACCCGCAATTCCATCAATACTACCAAATACTTGCCCAGGATTAATCGCCAGCTCTCGATCGGGATGAATCTCTGCTTCGGCCAAGGTCACCCCCATCAAGGTGAGACGATAGACATTAGGCATGAGGTCAAGATTGTCGCGGATGTGCACTGATGGCATCAAGAATCCAAGCTCCTGTGAGAGCTTCTTGCGCACACCTTTTATACGACCCAAGAGCTGACCGCCCTGACCTTTATCAACCAAGGGTATTAATCGATAACCTACCTCTAGACCAATAATATCTACGGTCATCACATCATCCCAACCCAACTCTTTCTGGGACGATTCTTGTTGACCTTCTTGCCCCGCTGGAAGCTCTAGAGTTGAAGAGTCAGGTTGCACCTGCGCACTACCAACATTGGCTTGCGAGCCACGTTGAGGGACCGGCCCATCATAAGGTTCTACCTGCGGCTTTTTATTCTGGCGATCACGATACCAAGCCCCCGCGCCGACAAGAATACCAAGCGACAAAAACGCAAAATGCGGCATGCCAGGTACGATGCCCATCACGATTAGAATACCAGAGGCGATATACAAAGCCTTAGGCGACAAAAACATTTGATCAAGCACTTGTGATGACATGTCTTGTGTCGTACTAACACGCGTCACCATAATTGCCGCAGCGGTAGAAAGAAGTAACGATGGAATCTGTGCGACCAAGCCATCACCAATCGTAAGAAGCGAGTACTTTTGCATCGCATCATTGAACTCTAGTTGGTGCTGCAAAATGCCGATACTCAAACCGCCAATAATATTAATGGCTAAGATCAACAAACCCGCAATGGCATCACCACGTACGAACTTTGATGCACCATCCATCGCCCCATAAAAATCTGCTTCCGTGGCAACTTCTTCCCGACGCGACTTCGCCTCTTCTTGATTGATAATTCCTGCGTTAAGGTCTGCATCAATTGCCATTTGTTTGCCTGGCATCGCATCGAGTGTAAATCGAGCACTTACTTCAGATACACGCCCAGCACCCTTGGTCACGACCACAAAGTTGATGATCATTAAGATTGCGAATACAACTAGACCAACGGCGTAGTTGCCGCCAATAACCACTTCACCAAAGGCTTGAATTACTTTACCGGCTGCGTCCCCGCCCTCATGGCCTTCTAGGAGAACAACACGCGTTGACGCAACGTTTAATGCCAAACGTAGTAAGGTCGCAACCAACAAAACCGTAGGAAATATCGCAAACTCCATGGGGCGGAGCGCATAAACACAGACAAGAAGAACAACCAACGACAAGGCAATATTGAAGGTGAATAACAAGTCCAACAGGAAAGGAGGTACAGGCAAGGTCATCATGCCAAGCACCGCTATCAGCAATAGCGGAATGGCCATGTGGCTTTGAATAAATTTAAGCTGATTTAAGCCAAGACTTGTTTGCATAACACCTAATCAATCTTGTGATGATAACTACGAATGACGATTTTTCGTCACAACTATCGCTAGCTACAGTGTTTTGCAAAAATCGACCCAAGTTTTAACCCCGATCGATATTTTTTATAACATGCTGCTAATCGTGCTGTAGATCATCCGGAATTGGGATGTCAGGCATACTTGGGCGAGGTCTTGCACGTCTTCGGAATTGTTGTAACTGGAAGACATACGCAAGCACCTGAGCAACGGCCACATATAGACCCGAAGGCACCTCTTCCCCAACTTTTGAATTGTAATAAATCGAACGAGCAAGAGGCGGCGCAGCCACTAACTCAATATTATGCTCTCTACCGATTTCTCGGATTTTCATAGCAACCTCATCCACCCCCATCGCAAGCACGATTGGGGCATCGTCTTGATCAGGCTTGTAACGCAGGGCGACTGAGTAATGTTCGGGGTTGGTAATAATGACGTCGGCTTGAGGAACGTCTTGCATCATGCGCCGCTGAGAAATTTCACGCTGGAGCTGACGAACACGGCCCTTAACTTCAGGTTTACCCTCAGTGTCTTTGAATTCGTCTTTGACTTCTTGTTTGGTCATTTTCAGATTCTTATTGTGATCGTACATCTGAAAAGGAACATCAACAGCTGCAATAATAATCATCGTGCAAGACAGAAAAAAGAAACTCCAACCCAAAATATCGGCAGCATGAGCCATGGCCGTGACGGTCGCCTGATTGGCAATACCTAACAACTCTTCGGTATGAATTTGAAGTAAAACAACCGCGAAAAATAAGACAATCCCGACCTTGGCAATCGCCTTGGCAAGCTCTACGAGAGATTTGAGCGAAAACATCCTCTTCAAACCTTTCAAGGGATTCATACGGCTAAATTTAGGCGCGACAGCTTTGGGCGCTATCAGCCAACCACCAAGCACAATAGAGCCGGCAATTGCTGCAATAAAGAGCATTACCATTAAAGGCATCGTGACGAGCATGGCTTCGCCCGCAGCGTCCAGCAAATAAAGGCCCATTTGGTGAGAATCAAAAACAACTTCGCGTGGCAACACAAAGCTATGCTTCATGATCTCAACCATCGTTTCGCCAATTTGCGCGCCAAAGATCAGAAGCCCGCCCGTACCTACAATCAAAAGCAAGGCCGTGTTCAGTTCTTTTGAGCGCGCAACCTGCCCCTCCTCCTTGGCTTTTTCTATTCGCCTGGGGGTGGGTTCTTCGGTTTTTTCCTGACTGCTATCGTTACCTTCTTCTGCCATCTAAAAGCCCTGCATATCACGCAAAAATAAGAAGGTGTCGGTACTGAAATTATCAAACTGGGGCAATAAGCCTGAAATGCTCACCCAGACAATAAATAAACCGAACAACATACCGATTGGAAAACCCAAAGAAAAAACGTTCATCTGCGGCGCGGCACGCGTCATGATGCCGAACGACAAATTTATGATCAGCACCGCCGTAATGGCAGGCAACGCAATCACTAGCGCAGATGCAAACAACCAATTTATGCGCATCAGGAATCCCCAGAGATCCTCTCGCGACACGCTATTTGGGCCGATAATTTGGTCTGAAATAGGCCACGCCTGAAAACTTTGAACTGCCACTTCGATCATAACGAGGTGGCCATTCATCGAAAGAAAGATAAGCGTCACGCAAACTAAAAATATCTGAGATAGGATTGGGACATTTACCCCATTACTCGGATCGATCATCGACGCAAAACCTAGGCCCATCTGCATGGCGATCATCTGACCTGCAGCAACAAACAGCTGCATCAAAAACACAAACATTAAGCCCATTAAGGTACCGATAAAAATTTGCTGCAAGGTCACATAC
>NZ_LWFI01001132.1:0-1413 GCF_001635735.1 Oleiphilus sp. HI0067 | reverse complement strand
CCGACCAATCTCTTCTGTTTTAGAAGAAGCACAAAAACTCGTTAATGCGGGTACGCGCGAGCTACTCGTTATTTCACAAGATACGAGTGCTTATGGTGTTGATGTTAAGTACAAGCTTGATTTTAACGCGGGCTCGCCATTAGAAACGCGCATGCAAGATCTTGCTGTTGCGCTGGGTGAGTTGGGCGTTTGGGTGCGATTACATTATGTGTATCCATATCCGCACGTTGATAAGATTATTCCGTTAATGGCCGAAGGCAAGATCCTTCCTTATTTGGATATTCCGTTCCAGCACGCGAGTAAAAAAGTACTCAAAGCAATGAAACGACCTGCTCATTCTGAAAAGGTTTTGGATCGTATTAAAAAATGGCGGGAGCTCTGCCCAGACTTAACTATTCGCAGTACATTTATCGTCGGTTTTCCTGGCGAGACTGAGGAAGATTTTAAAGAGTTACTCGAATTCTTGGATGAAGCACAATTAGATCGCGTTGGTTGTTTTACTTATTCACCTGTTGAAGGTGCGCCAGCGAATGATTTGCCAGATCATGTTCCGAGTAATGTCGCAGAGGACCGTAAACGTCGGTTTATGGAGAAGCAAGCTGCGATTTCTGCACGCCGCTTGCAACGAAAAGTTGGAACACGGCAGTTCGTGATCATTGATGAAATTGCCGACGAAGGCGCAGTTGGTCGTACGATGGGTGACGCGCCTGAGATCGACGGACAAGTCTTTATCGATGGCGCTACCTTCCTAGATGTGGGAATGATCGTTGAAGTCGAAATTGAGGAAGCTGATGAATACGACCTTTGGGCGCATCTCGTTTAATTCGCTTTATCTACTTTCTAATTAGGGTATTAGACTACGCTGGCGTTGCTGTGGTGCACATCGTCAGCGTCCCTTGATCGTCACTAAGTTGTAGTTTTACTGTTATGGCTTGATAGTCTTTTAGCGACACTGCATGCGATCCGCCACAAAAGATCTCAGCTTGTTTGTCATTCAGGCGACATTGCCAGCGCTTGGTATCGTTCAGTTTATTCCCATCGGCAATCATGGTGATTGATTCCCCAGTCGCGACCCAGCTTTCTAATGTTTGATTTATTAGCGCTTGCACGTTTTCGAGCTGTTCTAATGCTTCAGCCGCTTTAAAGCCTTGCTTTCGCTTAAGTGATTTTCCAATGCGGTATTCGTCACGCGATTTAAACTCGGTGACCTTTGAATCTGAGATCGCCATCTTATCAAAATCTGGATGCCCGAGGCTGTCCTCGGTTACCTCGCGTTTCCAATAGAGTTCCATCGCTTGATTGAGCGCGAGAGCAGATAGATGGCAAGCAGAATGCCCTAGGTTTAGCGCGTTTCGATAATTCTCATCTACCTTTAATTCTGCAGCTTTCCCAATCAAATGATCTGCTGTTATG
>NZ_LWFI01001131.1:0-1177 GCF_001635735.1 Oleiphilus sp. HI0067 | reverse complement strand
ACCACAGGCAAGGCAAAAAGTAGTATTCGTCACTTTATCAAGCTGAAGCAACACGAAGAAAATCTATCTCTTGGTAAGAGCCTGCTTGAACGCTCAATGAGCAGCATCAACCTAAGCTGGGAAAACATCAGTGAAACCCACTTAGTCAACGTGCTCGATCATAACAAAGCAAACTCACTTGATGAGCTACTGATTCTAGTCGGCCAAGGATTGCGCATGCCTTATATCATTGCGCGTCAGCTCGCTGCAGAAGATGCAAGTCAAATAAGTAGCGAAACCGAAGAGCCTGCAAAACAAAAACTGATCATCAAAGGAACAGAAGGCATGCAAGTCAGCTTCAGTTCCTGCTGCTACCCAATTCCGGGCGACCCTATCATCGGGCTACCGGATTCAAATTCTGGTGCGGGCCTTATCATTCACGCAGAACAGTGCAAAAAAGCACTGCGCCTTAGCAAAGCGCCAGACCGACTTTATCTATCTTGGGTCAAGGATATTACGGATGAATTTGCGGTTGAATTGCGTATTGAGCTCGAAAGACAGCGCGGCATTATTGCCGAGTTAGCATCTGCAATCACTCGCGCCGAGGCAAATATCGAACACATTGGTGTCAGCGAGCAGAACCCTCATATGAGCACGATAGAGGCCGTCATCTACATTCAAGGTCGACGCCATCTTGCTCGTGTGATTCGCCGACTACGTAACATTAAAGCGGTGATTCGCATTCAAAGAATTATCAATCACTAAAGGCGCTCATTTACATTTGGCGCAACAATAGGTAAGGTTTAGATATGAGCAACAAATCAATTATTCAGTCAGATGCTGCACCAGCAGCGATTGGTACCTACTCGCAAGCAGTGAAGGCAGGTAATACTTTGTACCTTTCAGGTCAAATTCCTCTTGATCCACAGAGCATGGAGCTTGTTGGTGGCGGCATCGAGAATCAAATTAAGCGCGTGTTCGAAAACCTAAAAGCAGTATGTGAAGCTTCTGGTGGTTCACTTCAAGATATCGTGAAGCTAAATATCTTCCTCACAGACTTAGGTAATTTTGCCGCGGTCAATGAAGTAATGGCTACCTACTTCCAAAAACCTTACCCAGCGCGCGCTGCGATCGGCGTGGCTGCATTGCCAAAAGGCGCAGAAGTAGAAATGGATGGAATCGTTACCCTTTCATAAAA
>NZ_LWFI01001130.1:0-1968 GCF_001635735.1 Oleiphilus sp. HI0067 | reverse complement strand
CACGATGCTCGATGACGTTCTTTAGTACCCACAACATGGCAATATATCCCGCTAGCCCGAAGCACCCAATAGCCGCATATTTGGTTGGGTAGGGTTCCCAGAAACCAACTTTTACTTCGGCAGCGAGTGCTACGCCAACCATTACCCCGCAAATCATGAGTGTTAAATGCGCAAGCCACCATTTGACTAATGTCGAAAGCTTATCGTCCTTGGTCTTTCCGTTGCCGACAAAATCAAAATAGATCCAGCACATGATGAACATGGATATTCCGCCAATAACGAAATTGACAAGCACGTCGGAGGAAACTTTATAGATACCTTTTTCGGAAAGTGTAATAACTAACTTAAAAAAGCCTTCGCCGAGAATGATAAGTGTGAGTAGAGAGAAGCGTTCCGCCATATGACCGAGTCGAGGAGCAAAACGTTCATGGCGTAGTACAGAGACTTTCGGAATCATGTAAAGCGTTTGCGTGGCAACCAGAGCCGCCGCAAAGGCCCAGAAAGCATAGGGTTTTGGCAGAAATGCCGTAATGGCAAATATAATGGCGAAACTTGATAAGTTTCGGATCTGCTCATTGCACATCGAGTGTGTTTCTGAATTGTTTCGCCGAGCTCTTACATATAGCATGGCGAGCATTGCTCGATTCGCGGCAAATCCCAGTGCAAAGAAAGCCCATCCTTTCCCTTCAATTGCGGGTATCGCTGCGGCCATAAACATCAATGTACAGATCATTACTGACATAATGATACGATGCCAAATATCCGTGCTGACATAAATAGAGTTGAAAATACTGAGCTCACCCCAGGCATACCACAATGCAATGAAGATTCCACAAAACACCAAGAAGCCATCTATGTTCAAATGGTGTGATAAGTAATTTCCGAGAAGAAAGATTGTGACCACATGAATCAAGTCATAGAACAGCTCTACCCAATGTACGTGGTCATGAGCATGATCTAAATCATGATGGTGTTGGGGCTTTCGCCACATTGGGTGATCTTGTAATGCCATAGGAAAATTGCTCTCTAATACGCAACATGTAGGGGCCTAGGATGACGCAAATCAGGCAGCCACATGTTGTTTTCTAAGTCTTTGTGTGTGGCAATAAGGTGTTAGTTATCGTAAGAAAAGGTTCCGCGAATCGGATAGTTATTGCTACGAATCCACTCTAGGCCCGAAATAAGATTATCTAAATCAGGACGTACAAAAGGATTATTCGATATGTCCACTACTTGAAGCGTTCCATGTTCATTAATGACATAGAGCCCCGGTTCAGCAAACGGGTGATCCGTTTCCTGATCTGAGCGGGGATGTGAGATGTAAAGCCCCAGAGATTTCATTTCTTTTAAAGATAAGCCGTAGAACATCGGGAAATCTACATCCAGCCTACTCGTGTGCTCCTTTAACTGCGCTTTGCTATCACCTGATATAGCGACCAGATCGATATTTATTGCTTCTAAGCGTGGCTTATATACCGTCAATTGATTGAGGAAACGTGTACACAATGGGCAGTGTCTACCTCTGTACACGACAAGCATTTGCCAGTCTTTTCCTTCTAAAGGTTTGCTTAGGTCCCGTGTTGTGCCTTCGAGAGTTGATTTGGTGATCGATGGAAAAGTTGCTCCAGCTTCAAACTTGTATGTGCTCATGAATTTGGCCTCCAATAATGATGACTAGTGAAAACTATTATTGGTGGCTTCGACAGAAAAACAATTAGTTACTTTTTGGTGACCTAGCACGCAATGACCAATTTTATCGGGAGCAGACACTAACTAACTTATTGCGAATCCATTTATGTAGCTGGTCTTGATTACTACGCTGGTGCCAGGCCGCAATGACATCAAACCCTGGAATTGTCCTATCAAGCTCAATTACTTTTAGGTCGTTATCAGGTAGTAGTCGAGATGGAATAAAGCCGCACAAATCACTCTCAGCTATACAGGCTTTTGCGGCGGTAAACGTAGGTA
>NZ_LWFI01001129.1:0-1460 GCF_001635735.1 Oleiphilus sp. HI0067 | reverse complement strand
CTATTAGAGGGCTTAGCGAACTGGACCGTTCCATTCGATGCTATCGCATTTGGCGATTTATACTGCAACGGCATTGTCGAGTTTCGACAAAAACTATTTTCAGAAACAGTTATTGAGTGTGTATTTCCGCTCTTAATCGAAGAACAGATAGATCTGTCTCGAGAGATCGCTCGACAAATCATCAACACACCGATTCGAGCCTTGCTGCAAAGCATTAATCTAAAACATCTTGAGGAACACTGCTGCGGCGCAGACTACGATAATTCCCTGCTTGAGGGATTACCCGAGTGTGTCGACCCTTGCGGAGAAGTCGGTGAATTTCATACCTTCGTGTATGACGCACCGTTCTTCAAAACAGCGATTCGCATTCACCGAACAGAACAAGAAAGGCAGACATATCATCACGGTAGAGAGATGAATATGTTAGTTCAAAAATTTGAGGCTTCGTTACCGTAACGAAAGGGCATCATGCAAAGATCTCATAACTATCGACCAGCTTACGGCTTATAAAATGGGCATGATCCTTACACTCGGTTTCATCACATTAATCACGTCTATCATCGCAGGCGTCATTGGCTTTGGTGGGGGGATGCTACTGATTGCGATTCTTCCGCTGTTTCTTAGCCCAAGCATTATCATTCCGATTCATGGCATTACCCAGATTGCGAGTAATGCTTCACGAATGTTCTTTTCACTGTCTGATGTTCAGTGGCACCTCTTTCCTGCATTTTTGATCGGCTCAGTTCTAGGGACGATCGTATTTAGCCTCGCGCTATTTAATATTCCCCTGCAATTCTTGCCTGTTGCGATTGCTTGCTATCTACTTCTCAACCTGTGGAGCAAAACCTTTGGCGCATTTATAAAGAAGTTTGAAAGTTATTATTTGATTGGCTTTCTCCAGACCGGCTTAGGGCTAATCGTTGGAGCGCCGGGCCCGCTAGCCTTATCCGTTTTGACTAAAGAATTAGAATCTAACGATCAGATTATCTCCACCAGCGCCATGTTTATGACGATCAGTCATCTTGCAAAAATCCCAGTGTATTTGGCTATCACCCCGTTTTTGAGTGATAGCTTATTGCTGATCAGTGTAATGATCGTCTGTGCGATAGCCGGCTCATTTTTGGGCACTAAGCTGCGCATAAAGGCAGACAACGACAAAATCATACTATTGATAAAAATAGCGCTTAGCAGCCTCGCTGTGCACATGCTGGCATCGAGTTTGGTTGGGCAAATAATGCCGCTTGACCTGCCTACCTACCGGTAGGTAGGATGAACACATGACAACCAACACCCGACAACAAATCATCGACTATTCGGCTGAGCTTTTACGTGCCCGCGGCTACAACGGCTTTAGCTTTCTAGATATCGCCCGCGAGTTCGACATCAAGAAAGCCAGCGTACATCACTACTTTCCAAAAAAGGTAAATCTGGGTTTAGCCCTGTGTGACTGGACTCAGCAG
>NZ_LWFI01001128.1:0-1237 GCF_001635735.1 Oleiphilus sp. HI0067 | reverse complement strand
AGATGGTTGTATTCGTTCTATCGAAAACGCGTTCTCGCTAGAGGGCGGCCTCGCTATTCTTTATGGCAATATCGCTCTTGATGGGTGTGTTGTGAAGACGGCAGGCGTTGATGAGTCAATCCACGTATTCACGGGTAAAGCAAAGATCTTCGAAAGCCAAGACTCAGCAGTAAAAGGTATTTTGAACGATGAAGTAAGTGAAGGCGACGTTGTCGTTATTCGCTACGAAGGTCCGAAAGGCGGCCCAGGGATGCAAGAGATGCTTTACCCAACAAGTTACCTTAAATCGAAAGGCCTTGGTAAAGCATGTGCGCTATTAACCGACGGTCGATTCTCAGGCGGCACCTCTGGCCTATCTATCGGTCACTGCTCACCAGAAGCTGCAGCAGGTGGTGCTATAGGCCTGATTGAAGAGGGCGACATCATTGAAATCAACATTCCTGAACGTAGCATCAACGTGAAACTTAGCGATGCTGAGTTACAAGCTCGCCGCGATGCAATGGACGCAAAAGGAAAAGATGCGTGGAAGCCATTAGAAGATCGTCCACGTAAAGTGACACCAGCACTTAAAGCATATGCTTTACTAGCCACTAGTGCGGACAAAGGCGGTGTACGTAACTTAGATATGCTCGACTAACAGCATAACAAAGAGCAAAAAGCCCGAGTATCTGAGAGATGCTCGGGCTTTTTATTATTAAGGCTTAAGCTGGCTTACGATCATACACAACAAAACTGTAGTCATAAGGATTAGGCTCTTCTGCTTTATAATCTTCCCGACCTAACTCCGACCATTGTGAGCGATCAAATTCAGGAAAATAGGCATCCCCTACCACATGCCGATGCACTTCAGTCAAATACATCCTATCAACCAAATCTAAAGACGCTTTATAAATTTGGTCACCGCCAATAATCATAAGCTCATTCTGACCATCAATCTCTGCAATCGATTCAGCCAATTGAAAGGCTTCCTCTAAGGAATGCACGACCTTCACACCCTCAGCAGACCAATCTGTATTGCGTGTCACCACGATGTTGACTCTTCCCGGAAGCGGCTTTCCAATAGACTCAAAAGTCTTGCGTCCCATGACGATAGGCTTACCCATCGTCACTTCTTTGAAGTACTTTAGATCATTCGGCAAATACCAAGGCAGCTTATTATTTCTACCGATCACATGATTCTGAGACAACGCAACAATCAGCGATTTTTTCATAGTCATTACTCTATCTTCCGCCTAGA
>NZ_LWFI01001127.1:0-1219 GCF_001635735.1 Oleiphilus sp. HI0067 | reverse complement strand
AAATCGTACCACAAGCCAACATGATCACATATCTACCATTCTTATCAGCCGAATTAGTAGCCTATGCTAAACTTAGCGCTATCAGTCGGTTGGGCTTAGCTCATCATGATAAGTGCACTAATATTACCGGCTGAGCACTAAATTATAAAAATAGCGAGGCATAGCTCTTCAAATGAGCGATACAGATTATTACAGTGTTCTACGTATAAAAGCATTCAATGATTTAGCAAATCGAGCAAAACCAGGCATTTTTATTTATGCCATCGTTTGGTTTGCCATTGCGTTCTCGCTTAATCTGCATGAATCAAGCCCTCTATTCTTCCAAATCAATAGCGGTCTGATTGTCTTAATATTTATCACTCGCTTAACCCATCTATTTCTACGAAAACAAGTAGACAAACATAACGTCAACTTCTTAGAGATGTGGCTTACAACAAGCATTCTTCTTGCGGCGTTGCACTGGGGATTGATGAGCGCGTGGATTTTCTATGACAGCGAATTGACGAACATTGAGCCACCGATGCTCATTGTTCTAGCCGCCTTCGCAATGGGGGGAACCAGCACTTTAAGCATCTCTCCACTCATTCGAAAACTTTATCCAGTCGTTTTATTTTATCCAAGCATTATCTATTTCTTATGGAATCAAAACGCTAATGACCTCTTATATGCAGGCTTAATGGTCACGTCATGGGGATATATTTTAATTGCCTCAAAATCAGCCGAGCATGATTATTGGCAGGCTATTTCAAACAATCTTATTGCCGAAGAACGCGCCAAAGAACTTGAAAAACTAAGCGTCACTGACCCTCTCACTCAAATCAAAAACAGAATGTTTTTCGATGCCGAGTTTGAAAAAGAATGGCAAAGAGGTGCTCGCTTGAAATCATGNCTATCCATATTGATGGTAGATCTCGATTACTTTAAACAGATTAATGATAACTATGGCCATATCTTTGGCGATGAAGTTCTAATCAAAGTCGCGAGCTGCTTGTCAGAAACACTTATGCGCCCTGCAGATTGCGTTGCACGATACGGCGGTGAGGAGTTTATATTATTACTTCCTAACACTGGCGAAGAAGGCGCATCAACAATCGCAGAACGTTTAACCAGAAAAGTAGCTGAACTGCACTTTGAGCATGATGAAAAGAAAGTTCAAATCACATGTTCTATCGGCGGTGCAACGGCATACCCTCACCCAAACCAAGACCGCGCAGACCTT
>NZ_LWFI01001126.1:0-723 GCF_001635735.1 Oleiphilus sp. HI0067 | reverse complement strand
TGAAACTGTGCAGTCGGACGACCTCTGGGCCGAAGAAGGTTCAGAAGAATTAGAGACGCAGATTTCAGGAGAACTGGAAGGTAAGACAGCACGAGGAATGCTGAAGCACCTTCCAGAGGTCCAAAAGCAAGTGGTTTTCAAAGTATACTTTGAAGGCAAATCACACAGCGAGATAGCGGCAGATCTTGATTTACCACTAGGTACAATCAAATCGCGCCTAAGACTCGCAATGAAGAAATTAGAAAACGTAGCAAAAGAGCAAATGTCATGGCTAATTATCATCCTAATGATGAACTTTTGATGTCCTTCGCAGCTGGGCAACTAGCTGATGCATTAGGACTCATGGTGGCATGCCATGTTGAATCATGTCCTAAATGTGCAGAAAAAGTTCGTAACTTTGAGTCGCTTGGTGGCGACATATTGAAACAATGTTCCGAAGAAGTCGTGTCTGATTCTCTATTAGACGAGACCTGGGCAAAAATCGAAATGTTTGAAAGAAATAAAGTTTCTCAAGAGAGTTTCGAAAAAGCAGCAAACGAAAAGCGCATAAATATACCGCGCCCGATGCGCAGGTTTATCAAAGAAGACTTTGACCAATTAAATTGGAGTGGCTTCAGCAAAAACATCCAAGAGGTAAACCTCAATATTGATGATGAGCGCTACACAACGAAGCTATACCGAATTAAAGCTGGTTCAAAGCTTCCAGAGCATACACACAAAGGA
>NZ_LWFI01001125.1:0-875 GCF_001635735.1 Oleiphilus sp. HI0067 | reverse complement strand
CCAGACCGAGATATGAAAGCCAATAGAGTTAAGATACTCGGCGATGATTGCGACGAAAAATGTTGAGAAAAACTCAATGGCGACGGCGCGCCTGCCTGTTAGCTCTTGCATGCACAGCCATACAACTATGCCAAAAAGAGGGCTGAATGCTAGTGCTTCTAAAGAGCTACCAACGAGTAACAGGTAGGCAGGTGGTACAAGTACGCATGACAAAAACTCCATAAATCTGCCGGGCGGTTTGCTGTCAATTAGAATGGATTCATCATCGCGCACAATCCGGTTTATTGTTTGTGCAACGAGCGTGAACTCGAGAGTCGGAGTTTTTAGACGTTTCATGATGACGCTATTCGTTTCATCATGAAATTGAAAATTAATGAAGTTCGCATATGCCATTATGGTAACTGCAATGCCCCTATTCCTCGCGTAGTGCTCAACATACTTTTCAAGCTTGTAGGGCGGGCAACCGGCGCTATGGAGTGTTTCTCCTATATCCACGATTTTAGTTACTAAGTGGTAGTCGTACATAAATTCTGCATGCCGGCGTTATTGTCGTTCACTAAATATGTGCCACTTTCTGACTTAGTCCATTTATGAAACGGGCTTTTTCAGTGCGTATATTTGCGCCCTAGGTATAAGTGTTTAAGATGCGTTTCTCTGTCAAGAAACCATAAGAGGTATGTCGGTGAATTTTGATAAGTATTTGGCGCAGATAAATAAAGAACCTAGCGTTGTAGAGTTGATTCCAGATTGGATGCAAGGAAGAGCTGGGTTCGGCGGAATCGTTGCGGCATTGGTCTTTGAATCAATGCGCAAGCAATTGTCACAACCTGTGCCGGTGAGGTGTTTGCAAATTTCATTTGTTGGACCAGTTGATA
>NZ_LWFI01001124.1:0-1163 GCF_001635735.1 Oleiphilus sp. HI0067 | reverse complement strand
TTTGACTGCTTCGTTATTTGATTCAATTGCAGCGATATGTGGCGCGGTAACCTGCTTTTGCGAAGGAATTATGGCAGCGAGGTAGTTGTCTATAACCGCCTGATCGCCAGCCAATGAGATGTCATAAAAGTTGGCAGCTGGGCGCGCTTTAATTGAACCCAAGAACTTTGATTCGTCGAACGCTAAGTCGAAATTAGTGCTCTGTAAAGTTCCTGAACGAAATGTAAATGGAGCATCAACTCCTATGTTTTTAAAGGCTTTGTCGTTAATCGGTAAATTTAAACCTAAGTATTGGTTTACATTTGCAAGAGCAAAGGGTGCAACGTGAATCATGCCCGTTATATCAGGACTGGTGCGAAGCTTCTTGGCGACAAATTGAGTATCTAAAGCAATGCTGGCGCCACTGACCTGCATGCTCGAAGCGTTTAGTGTGTCACCTTTCAGGTCATACTCAAAGTTTCCAGTTAGCGAGAGCTGTATGGTTTTCTTATTAGGCAGTATCCCAGAAAGGTCGAGATTATTTTCAAGTCCAATGAGTGATAGCATTTGACGTTCAGCGCTGATATTTGCTTTTGTTCTGAGGCTGTTGAAGTAGCGTGTCCCTTGTAGCTTGTCTTCATAAGTGAAGCTGAATTGAATAGGAAAATCCTCATCTAGTCTTGCATTATTCACTTCTAAGTCAAAGCTGTGAAGTGAGATATTCAGAGAGCTTTGCGCGTTTATGTAGTCCACTCGATAGTTTTGAATATGAATATGCTTTGCCAAAAATGGTATCGTCGCCAACTCTGTGCTTGTAGGTTTCAGATTTGTATTGTCGGTGGTGACAACTGAACTATCTGTTTTTTGTGACTCTTCATCGACCGGTTTACCGCCTTCAGTCAAAAGATCCCAATTACGATTTCCAGATTCGTCGACATACAGATGAATATGAGCGCCGTTTGAATAAATTCCGTTAATTTCAGGGGCGAGCTTGAGCAAGCTGAGCGTGTCTATCGATAGGTCGATCTGTGATACCTGAGTAAATACTTGCCCCTCTTGATCTAGAATACTGAGAGAGTCAAGGGTTACACCGAGAGGCCACCAAGAAAGCTTCAATTCCCCATCAATTTTTATAGTTAAACCGAAACGGTCCTTCGTACTGTTTTCGATGTCTCTTTTATAGT
>NZ_LWFI01001123.1:0-1242 GCF_001635735.1 Oleiphilus sp. HI0067 | reverse complement strand
TCCAGCAAATGCACTGAAGTCATCTCTAGAAATGATAGTCCGCCCGCCAATAATAATATCCGACACACTGACGGTAATAACTAGTGTTTCCTCTGGTAAGGTTTCAGCCAAAGATACAGGAAGATATATTTTTCCGTCCTGATTCAACACCTGAATGTCAGAACTAGAATTGATCATCAAGAAGAAAACCAAAATGGTAAAAATATCCATCAGAGAAACAAGATTCAACTTGCCGCCCGAATTAGCTGCTCTGCGTTTATGCCGCGCTATACGCTTTGCTTTGACCGATTGCTTCAAAACGATTAGTTCCCTCCAACTTCTGGGGCATCAGCAATGCCAATATCCGGGAACAACTCAGCATTAACCACATTACCCGCTATCACTTTAGGATATGCCCTAACAGCATCCATGACGTTAATAATTGTTTGGTAGGATGAATCGGGCTGAGCGAGTAATGTTATATCTCGCTTATCAGGAACACGTCTTTTCAGCTCTTGCATCGCCAAGCTTAGTGCCGAAAGATTCGGCAAGTTCTGATCTGTATTTTCTATGCGCTTGATAAGAGTATTTGCGCCCTCTTTTAGCTCAATAGCTGTTGGCAAGATCAGCACTTGGAAAGAAAGCTGCTCGGCATCAATGTCTTGCACCTGATCTGCACTAGGGAAGTTTAGCTCTATGATCGCAGTGTGCGAGAAAATAAGATTTATAAGCAAGATGGGAACAAGAACGATCATCAAGTTCATGAACGCCGTGATATCTAAATCGGCTTCTTGTTGAGACCATCTGTGACGTCGGATCATACTAATACAAACAATAGGAAGAATGTGTCTGTATTATAGGGAGTCACTGATTGCTATCAAGAACGGTGCGCACAAAACAATCTTTCGATTAAGAAGTATTATGGCGCACATCAAATAAGTTAGCTCTTTTTGTTTAATTGAGCTTTCCACTTCTCGGCATATAATCGATGCTCATAATTTCTTTGAAGTTCGTATATCTGAACATTCGGATTAGCTGGAGAATTATTACACACCACTTTCACGCCATGTTGCATCGCAATAAACTTCACCTCGTCTGGCGAGATTTGTAGATCACGCGCAGCAACCCGATACTCCTGGCGCGGATGATTGGGATTGCATAGTTCGCGAATTCCCCAGCGATCCATGGCCGGTTTGTATGCGCGATAATACTTCACATAGGACAAGTAAAATGCCAATCCGGCAATGAGCGCGACGCCAAATA